>CAJFKV010000004.1 GCA_904387055.1 Candidatus Heteroruminococcus faecigallinarum
TACAACGCCTACCTGGTCAAGGGGACCGAAAAGACGGCCCTCATCGAGACCTGCCATGCCCGTTTCTTCGATATCTTTGTGGAGAATATCGGGGAGGTGTGCGATCTGGCCCAGATCGACTACATCATCCTCAATCACAACGAGCCGGACCACTCCGGGGCGCTGGCCCGCCTGGTGGATCTGTGCCCCAAGGCGCAGGTGGTGGCTTCCCAGGCCGGGTCCATCTATCTGAAGAACATCACCAACCGTTCGGACCTGAAGGTGACGGTGGTGAAGGACGGGGAGAAACTGGACCTGGGCGGCAAGACCCTCACCTTCCTCAGCGCCCCCTTCCTCCACTGGCCCGATTCCATCTTCACCTGGCTGGAGGAGGACAAGATCCTCTTCTCCTGCGACTTCCTGGGTGCCCACTACTGCGAGCCCTATGTGCTGGATACCCGGGTCAACCATCCGGAGGCCTACGAGGCGGCCTTCCTGGGCTACTATGAGGCCATCTTTGGGCCCTTCAAGCCCTATGTGCTCAAGGGCCTGGAGAAGATTCAGGACCTGGATCTGGAGTTTGTCTGCCCCAGCCACGGCCCGGTGCTCACGCGGGATTGCCGCATCCCCTATGTGAAGGAGATGTATGCCAAGTGGAGCCAGCCGGTGAAGAACGAGACCCCCCTCATCCCCATTTTCTACGTCACCGCCTACGGAAACACCGGCCTGGTGGCGGAGGCCATTGCCAAGGGAATCCGGTCGGTGCTGCCCCAGGCCCAGGTGGAGACCTACGATGTGATCCATCATGACTTTGCCAAGCTGCAGGGCCTGCTGGCCGCCTCCGATGCCTTTGCCGTGGGCTCCCCCACCCTGAACCGGGATGCCCTACCCCCCATCTGGGACCTGCTGACCCACATTGACGCGGTCAACTGCCAGAAGAAGCCGGTGCTGGCCTTCGGCTCCTACGGATGGAGCGGCGAGGCGGTTCCCTACCTGGTGGACCGGCTGGGCAAGCTGAAGATGAAGGTGTTTGGCGAAGGGTACAAGGTGTGCTTTGTTCCTTCCCAAAAGGATCTTGCCGAGGCCGAGGAGCTGGGCGCCCAGTTCGCCCGTTCCCTGTAGCGGTTGCAGGGGAGAGGGCCGGGCCCTCTCCTGGCCATGGCGTTTGCCTTCCAGCTTTTGACGATTCTAAGAACAACTAGAAAAAACCCCGTTGGTTACCAGCCTTCGGGGTTTTCTTTTTTTTCAAATTTCGCCGGAAAAAGGAACGATGGGGAGAAAATTTCCTTTTTCGTGAAACGCTTCACATACAATGAACGACTTTCCGCCTTAGACTAAATGCAATAATTCACAGATGTGCGGAAGGGATGTGAAAGGGTGATCGAGAAGGAATTGATCCAGCTGTTTCCCTGGGTGGATGAGATGGAGAGCGAGCACCGGGAGCTGTTGTTGCGGGAGAGCAGGGGCCGCCGGCTGCGGAAGGGCCCCCTTTCTCTCGACCAGCTGCAGCTGGGCGGCGGCGCGCTCTTTCTCATCAGCGGGCGGCTGCGCTTTTACATCGGGTCCAACGAGGGGAAAACCGTCACCATCTATACGGTTGCAGGGGGAAAGCTGTGCAAGCTGCCCCTGGAGCTGGCCGGGCAGAGCGACGGCGTCCAGGTGATGATCGAGGTGGAGCAGGAGGCGGTGGCGGCCCTGCTGCCGGAGGAGAGCTACCGCCGGCTGGCAAAGGCCGACCAGCGGTTTGCCCAGGTGATCCGGTGGGAGGAGCAGTTCTTTCTTCAGAGCCTCCTGACGGTGATCCATCAGATCTCCTTCCAGACGGTGGATCTGCGCCTCTGCGAGCGGCTGCTGGAGCTGAGCGCCGCTGGCAACGTGATCCGGGTTACCCAGTCCTCCCTGGCCGCAGACCTGGGGGTAACCAGGGAATTTGTCTGCAAGACGCTGCGGGGCTTTGAGGAGGCGGGGGCCCTCTCCACCTCCCGGGGGAAGATTACCATCCGCAACCGGCGGTACCTGGAGGCCTACCGGGAGGATCCTCGGTCCCTTTCCCAGGAGGGCGAATCCCCGGTGGCCATCCACGCCTGACCCCCTACGCATAGGAGAGCCTTTTTTCCCATATTCTGAAGAGAAGGGCCTGCGGGTCCACTCCACCGGATGGGAGGAAGGCGTGTGCACAGATCCCAAAACTATCTGCAAGGCGCCCTGATCCTGACCGTTGCCATGGCGGCGGTCAAGGTGATGGGTGCTCTTTTTAAAATTCCCCTCACCAATATCCTGGGGGCGGTGGGGATGTCCTACTTTGCCACCGCCTACGACCTGTTTATGCCGGTCTATTCGGTGGCGGTGAGCGGGCTGGGGGTGGCGGTGTCCAAGCTGGTGGCCGAGTATACCGCCACTGGGCAGGAACGCTCCGCCCGCAGGACCCTGCGGGTGGCCGTAGGTCTTTTCTTGTTCACCGGCCTGGCCGGCTGCCTGCTGGTGCGGGGGGCGGCGGGCTTTTTTGTCCGGGCGGTGGAAAACCCCCTGGCGGAGGAGGCGGTCCGGGCCATCGCTCCGGCGGTGCTGTTCAGCTGCCTGTCCGCCGGATTCCGAGGGTATTACCAGGGGCGGTCGGACATGATTCCCACCGCCACCGCCCAGGTGCTGGAGGCGTCGGTCAAGCTGCTGGTGGGGGTCAGCTGCGCCTATTGGGTGATCCACCAGGGGATGGCGGAATTTGCACAGCTGGGGACGGCGCTGGGGCAGCCCTGCGCGGATCCGGAGGAAGCCATGTCCATCCTGCTGCCCCGGGGGGCGGCAGGGGCCATCTGGGGGGTGACCGCCAGCACCGCCGCCGGCTGCGCCTACCTGGCGGTGCGGCATCTGGCGGCGGGACGGGGGGACCGCGGCCGCCGGGAGGTGTTTCTGCAGAGCCGCAGGCAAGTGCTGTGCTCCCTGCTTCGGATTGCCGCGCCGGTGTCCCTTGGGGCCCTGGCGGCCGCCCTTACCTCCCTCATCGACCTGATGACCGTCATGAACCGGCTGCAGGAGGGGATGGAACGGAGCCTGCCCGCCCTGTTGTCCATGTACGGGCAGCTGCTTCCCCAGGGCCTGCCGGTTTCGGATCTGCCGGAATACCTGTATGGATGCTACACCGGCCTTGCCCTGTCGGTCTGCAATCTGGTGCCCGCCTTGACGGCCGCCTTCGGCATCAGCGTTCTTCCGGCTACAGCCGCCGCCTGGGCCCGCCGGGACCGGGAGCGGACCCGCCTCCAGATGGAGTCCGCTCTGCGGATGACCTTGCTGGCGGCGCTGCCGGCGGGGATCGGGATCAGCGTGCTGGCCGAGCCCATCCTCCTTCTCCTCTTTTCCCAGCGGGCGCCGGAGGCGATGGTGATCGCCCCCGTGCTGGAAAAGCTGGGTTTGGTGTCGGTGCTGGCGGCCCTCACCTCCACCCTCTACAGCCTGCTGCAGGGGGTGGGCCGGGCCGACCTGCCGGTCAAGCTGATGGTGCTGGGCGGCGGGGTCAAGCTGGCCATCAACTGGTTCCTGCTGCCCATTCCCACCGTCAACATTCAGGGAGTGTGGGCAGGAAACGCCGGTTCCTTCCTGTTGATTACCAGCGTGGGACTGTGGGCTCTTTGCCGGGAAACCGGTCTCCACCTGCGGGCCGGAAGGGTGGTCCTGCGCCCGCTGGCGGCGGCGCTGGGGTGCGGGCTGTCTGCCCGCACGGTCTATTTGGCCGCCCTATCCCGGCTGGGGAATCAGCTTTCTGTTATACTGGCGGTGGGAAGCGGCGCCGTTTTTTATGCAATTTTACTGGTCCTGCTGGGGGGATTGGGAAGGGAAGATCTGGAAATGCTCCCCCAGGGAGAAAAAATCCGCAAAGCACTTGAAAAATGCCGCTTTTTGGGGTAGTATAAGTAATGTTCTCGCCCTGGAAACCACTTTTTGCGGGCGGGTGGAGGAGGAAATATGCCGGTAGCATTTGAGCAGAAAGAGCGATACCGGATGGACGACCTTCTTGCGATCATGGCCATTCTGCGGGGAGAAAACGGCTGCCCGTGGGACCGGGAGCAGGATCACGACACCATCCGCAAAAATTTTCTGGAAGAGACGTATGAGGTGCTGGATGCCATCGACAACCGGGACCTGGACGGGCTCAAGGAAGAGCTGGGCGACGTTCTCCTGCAGGTTGTCTTTCACAGCCGGATGGAGGAGGAAGCCGGCAACTTCCGCTTTGATGACGTTTGCGACGGGATCTGCAAGAAGCTGATCCACCGCCATCCCCACATCTTTGGGGATGTGGTGGCCACGGATTCCGGGCAGGTGCTGCGCAACTGGGACGCCATCAAGAAGGAGGAAAAGGGCCAGGCCACGGCGGCCGACACCCTTTACAGCGTCCCCAAGGCGCTGCCGGCGCTGATGCGGGCGGAAAAGGTACAGGGGCGCGCGGCCAAGGCCGGCTTTGATTATCCCGATCTGGATTGGGCCATGGGCGACTTCCTCAGCGAGGTGGACGAGCTGCGGGAGGCGATAAAAGAGGGGGACAAGCCCCATCAGCAGGAAGAGCTGGGGGACCTTCTTTTTTCGGCGGTGAATCTGGCACGTTTCCTCAAGCTGGATCCGGAAGAGAGCCTGGCCAAGTCCTGTGAGAAGTTCATGGCGCGGTTTGCCATGACCGAGCAGCTGGCCAAGGAAGAGGGCAAGACCTTTGCCGACTATTCCATCCAGGAGCTGAACGAGCTGTGGGCACAGGGCAAGGAGCGGCTGGCCGGAACGCCGGCAAATTCGTAATCCTATTTTTATTGGAGGGCTAAACATGACGAAGGCTGAACTGATTACTGCTGTGGCAGAGAAGACCGACCTGACCAAGAAGGACAGCGAGAAGGCTGTCTCCGCCGTCTTTGAGGCGATTACCGAGACGCTGAAGAAGGGCGACAAGGTGTCTCTGGTTGGCTTCGGCACCTTTGAGGTGAAGGAGCGGGCTGCCAAGGAAGGCATCAACCCCCGCACCAAGGAAAAGATGCCGATTCCTGCTTCCAAGCGTCCCGCCTTTAAGGCTGGCAAGGCGCTGAAGGATGCCGTCAGCAAGTAAGGAATTGCCATAAGAAGGCCGGCGCTGCGGAAGCACGCCGGCGGCTAAGGGTGCGGGGCACAGCCGTCAGGCTGGGTTCCGCCCTTTTTGCGAAAAGGAGAAACAAAACCATGCGATTGGACAAATATCTCAAAACCACCCGCCTGATCAAGCGCCGCACGGTGGCCAATGAAGCCTGCGACGCCGGGCGGATCCTGGTAAACGGCAAAGCTGCCCGCGCCTCCTACGAGGTGAAGGTGGGCGACGTGCTGGAGATCAACCTGGGGACCCGTCCGCTGAAGGTCCAGGTGCTGAAGATCGACGAATACGCCGGCAAGGACAACGCCGCCGAGGGGTACCAGGTCATCTCGTAATCCCGGCGGCAAAAAGGGCCCGCCCTGGGGCGCTCCGGGGCGGGCCCTTTTTGCCGGGTGCATGTATCTTTTCCCCCTTGTCCGCATAGATATTCCCAAGGACCTACAAAACAGGAGGGAAGATCATGGAAGAAAAAAAGACGGCCCGCGCACCCCACAACATCATTCTCCAGGAACGGCGGTCGATGACGGTAACCGGCGTTACCGATGTGGACAGCTTTGACGAGCAGACGGTGGTCCTCAATACCGAGATTGGCGAGCTGCTGGTCAAGGGGTATGACCTGCGGATCTCCAAGATCGACGTGGAAAGCGGAGAACTGACCCTGGATGGGGAGCTGTACGCTCTCAGCTATTCGGATCAGCAGCCGAAGGGGGGCCTCCTGTCCCGGCTGTTCCGATGAGCGCCCGGGTGGAGATTGCCCAGCAGACCTCGGTGTTTTTGGGGGCCTGCCTGCTGGGCGCCCTGCTGGGAATCTGTTTTGACCTGGTGCGGACCATCCGCCTCACGCTGCCTCACAACGCCGTGGCCACCCTGCTGGAGGACATTGCCTATTGGTGCCTGGCCTCCCTGGCCACCGCTCTGTACCTCATCAACACCAACGACGGGCAGATCCGCGCCTTCATCCTGGTGGGGGAGGGGCTGGGTGCCCTCCTCTACGGATGCACCCTCAGCCGCCTGGTTCGCCGGGTGGGGGAGGGGCTGGTGGCCCTGCTGCGGGCGGTTGTGTTCCGGCCGCTGGGGCGGTTGGTGACAGGGACGGGAAAGCTGCTGTGGGGGATGGGAAAATTTCTTTTGAGAATCTTGGGAAAACCGTGGCTTTTCCTGAAAAACCGCTTGAAACGTGCTGCCCATCTATTGTATAATAAACGAAAAGCACAATGTTCCAGGCGGAAGAAGGGAAGTGGAGCGGATGAAGAAGAGCCCCCCCAAGGCGAAGGGGTATAGCCCTGCGGTAAAGTTGCTGTTGGCGGTGCTCAGCTGTTATCTGGTCTTTTCCCTGATCAGCTCCCAGTTTGAGATCAACACCCATCGGAAGGATCTGGAGGAGCTTGAGGCCCAATGTGAAGAGCAGCGGATTGCCAATAAGGATCTGGAGCGAGAATTGGCTTTGGGTGAAGACGAGGAATATGTAGAATGGGCTGTCCGCAACGAGCTGGGCTACGGGTATCCGGGAGAAAAGCTCTACCGGGATGTTTCCGGCATGCAGTGACAGTCCGGCGCGCAAAGGGATAAGGAGGATTTTCAATTTTATGCAGCTGACGGTTGGCAGTATTGTGGAGGGCAAGGTGACGGGCATCACCAAGTTCGGCGCCTTTGTGGACTTGGGAGAAGGCAAGACTGGTATGGTCCATATTTCCGAAGTGGCGGCCAGTTATGTAAAGGATATCCGTGACCATCTGACCGAGGGGCAGACCATCAAAGTGAAGATCCTGAATATCTCGGAGGACGGCAAGATCGGCCTGTCCATCAAGAGAACCCAGGAGATGCCGGCTCGGCCGGCTGGCGGTCCTCGTTCCGGCAGCGGCCCCCGCCCCGGTGGCAACGGCGGCCGGCCTTCCGGTCCCCGTGGGGGGCAGCGGCGTCCCAATACATACGCGGGGGGCGGTTTTAACCCCAACCGTACCAACGAGAATATGTCCTTTGAGGACATGATGGCCAAATTCAAGCAGACCAGCGACGACAAGATGTCCGACCTGAAGCGGGTGATGGATGTCAAGCGGGGTTCGTCCAACCGGCGCAGCCAGAACCACTGAGGCCTGGGCGGCGGTTTACAGGGAAAAAAGATCAGAGCGCGGCAATCCGGCAGTGTGGTTGCCGCGCTTTTCTGTCAAAAAAAGGGCCGCCTGTCGGCCGCCCGAGAGGAGGAGAAGAAATGCTGCCCTTCCGTTACGATACCCAGCTGCTGGTGGAAGGCCAGAATCTGGACGAAGATGCCATCACCCAGCACCTGTCCCGGCAGATTCCCGGGGATTGCCTGCTGGTGGCGGGGGACGAGGAGACGGTCAAGATCCACTTCCATACCAATGAGCCGTGGCGTGTGCTGGAGTACTGCGCCGGCCTGGGGGAGATCTACGACATTGTGGTGGAGGATATGGACCGGCAGGCAAGGGGACTGCCCGGGTAACGGAACGCCCCTGCAAAAAAAGAGCGGCGTCCCAACAAAGACGCCGCCCAGCGGGGAAGGAAAAGGGTAATCAAGAGATTACGGCTATCAGCATACACCTATCCAGTGGAAAAAACTGTCACATCTGGTCAGCTGTGCCGGGAAAATCAAAGGAGGAAGACAGCGTGATTCTTTACAACAGCCGGGTAATGGTCACCCCCTGGGAGATTCTGGAGGATGGCTTTGTACAGATCGAGGGGAGCAAGATCCTCCGCACCGGGCGGATGGATCAGTGCCCGCCGATCACCCCTGGGGACCTGGACGGGGAGGGCCGCTGGGTAATGCCCGGCCTGATTGACGCCCACTGCCATCTGGGCATGTGGGAGGACGGCATGGGGATCGAGGGGGACGACGGTTGCGAGGATGCCGACCCCTGCATGCCCCATCTGCGGGCCATCGACGCGGTCAATCCCATGGACCGGGCCTTTGCCGAGGGGCTGGAGTACGGGGTGACGACGGTGGTGACCGGCCCCGGCAGCGGGACCCCCAACAGCGGGCAGATGTGCTGCATGAAAACCTATGGGCGGCGGATGGACAAGATGCTGGTGGAGCCGGCAGCCGCCATGAAGTTTGCCCTGGGGGAGAATCCCAAGGGGACCTTCCACCTTCGGTCCCAGACCCCGGTTACCCGGATGGGGGTGGCGGCGGTGATCCGGGAAGAGCTCACCAAGGCGCAGCGGTACCAGGCGGACAAGGAGGCGGCCGAGCAGGACGAGGACCTGGACCCGCCCGAGTATGACGCCAAGCTGGAGGCGCTGCTCCCCCTGCTCAGAGGGGAGATGAAGGCGCATTTCCATGCCCACCGGGCGGACGATATCTTTACGGCCATCCGCATCGGCCGGGAGTTCCATCTGGATTTTGTTCTTGTTCACGGCACCGAAGGGTATCTCATCGCCCCGGAGCTGAAGGAGGAGGGAATCCCGGTGATCTGCGGGCCGCTTCTGGGTTCTCGCAGCAAGCCGGAGCTCCGCCAGGCCACCGACCGGAACCCCGGGGTCCTGGCCCGGGCCGGGGTGCCGGTCTGCCTCTGCACCGATCATCCGGAGCTGCCCATCCAGTATCTGGCCTTGACGGCCGCCGTGGCCATGACCCAGGGGATGAGCCGGGAGGATGCGGTAGCCGCCGTCACCATCAACCCGGCCAGGGTCCTGGGGCTGGAGGACCGGCTTGGGTCCCTGCGCCCCGGATGCGACGCCGACCTGCTGGTGGTGCGGGGGGATCTGTTCACTCTGGGAGCCAAGCCGGAGATGGTGTTTGTGGATGGCCGCCGGGTGGTTGGATAGAACTGTTCGCAGATGGGATTTGAAATATTTACAAAACTTTCTTGTATTTTAACCCCCTGTATGTTACAATAAATGTACAATTTCCAGTGGGAAACCCAGGAAGGCATTTGTGCATTTTTTACGACATCTACCTGCCCTTTTCCACAAAAGGGCGGGTTACAATAAGGAGGTTAGAAGTATGACCATTAACATCACGGCAAGAAAGACCTCGGTAAAGGATTCCTTCAAGGATCGGGTGGAGAAGAAGATGGCCAAGCTGGCCAAATTCTTCGACGATGAGGCGGTGGCCACCGTGGTGGTCACCAATGAGCACGACCGGGAGACGGTGGAAATCACCATCCAGTCGGGTGGAATGGTCTTCCGGGGAGAGAAAACCACCGCCGACCGGCTGGATTCTCTGGAAGGGGTTACCGATTCCCTCCT
This sequence comes from Candidatus Heteroruminococcus faecigallinarum, assembly GCA_904387055.1. GTDB lineage: Bacteria > Bacillota > Clostridia > Oscillospirales > Ruminococcaceae > Heteroruminococcus > Heteroruminococcus faecigallinarum. Next base: position 9,284 of record CAJFKV010000004.1, read on the forward strand.
GAAGCAGATCACCCGCAACAAGGAAAAGCTCCAGAAGAAGTTCAAGTCCCCCGGCATCGACAAGGCCTTTGCCGCCTACGAGGATGCCTACACCGAGGAATACCATGTGGTGCGGGTCAAGAAGTTCTCCCTCAAGCCCATGGACGTGGAGGAGGCCATCCTGCAGATGAATATGGTGGGCCACGAGTTCTTCATGTTCCGCAATGTGGATACCGGCGAGATCAATGTGGTCTACCGCCGCAAGGACGGCAACTACGGCCTGCTGGAGCCGGAAAACTTGTAATGGGGGATCGTTTTTGGTAGAATAAACGGGAAGCGGCAGCGCCGCTTCCCGTTTTGTTTGAAGAAGAGACACAAGGAGGAGCCCCATGGATCAGTTTTTGTTCTGTACTCCCTGCCATTTTGGGCTGGAGAGCGTCTTGGCCGGGGAGATCCGCCGCCTGGGCGGGGAAAATGTGACGGTGACCGACGGGAAGATCACCTTTTCCGGCGGCCCGGAGATGCTGGTGAAGGCCAACCTGTGGCTGCGTACCGCCGAGCGGGTCCAGCTGGTGGTGGGGAGCTTCCGGGCAACCTCCTTTGTGGAACTGTTTGACCAGACCGCCCAGCTTCCCTTTGAGAACTACATCGGCCGGGACGACGCCTTCCCGGTGAAGGGCTGGAGCCTGGATTCCCAGCTCTTCAGCGTCTCCGACTGCCAGTCCATCATCAAGCGGGCGGTGGTGCGCCGGTTTGAAACGGTCTACCACCAGCAATGGTTTGAGGAGACGGGGCCGGTCCACCAGATTCAGTTTTCCATCCACAAGGACCAGGTGACCATCCTGCTGGACACCTCCGGCCCGGGCCTTCACAAGCGGGGTTACCGCCTCCAGGCCAACGAGGCCCCCATCTCCGAGACCCTGGCCGCCGGGATGCTGGACCTGGCCCGGGTGTATCCGGATACCCGGTTTTACGATCCCTTCTGCGGTTCGGGCACCTTTTTGGTGGAGGCGGCCCTCAAGGCCTGCAACATCGCCCCCGGCCTGAAGCGCCGCTTCTCCGCCGACCGGTGGGGCCTGGTGGACCCCTCCCTCTGGAAAACCTGCCGGGAAGAGGCCCTCGCCGTCATCCGGAAGGACGCCACCTTCCAGGCCTACGGCAGCGATCTGGACCCGGCGGCGGTGGAGCTGTCGATCCAGAATGCCAAGCGGGCGGGGGTGGTTTCCCGGGTGCATGTGGTGCAGCGGGACGTGGCAGAGTTTGTTCCCCCGGAGGAGGGAAAGTTCCTCCTGATGTGCAATCCCCCCTACGGGGAGCGGATGATGACGGCGGCGGAGGTGAAGGCCCTCTACCGGACGATGGGAAAGGTGTTCTCCATGCGGGAAGGGGCCAACTACTTTATCATCAGCCCCGACGAGGAGTTTGAGGAGGCCTTTGGACGCCCGGCGGACAAGCGCCGTAAGCTGTACAACGGCATGATCAAGTGCCAGCTGTACATGTATTTCCGCAATCTTCCCCGCCCGGCAGCCGGACCCAACAAGCCCCGCCCTCCAAAAGGACGTCCGCCCCGGACAAGAAAATAGCCTCGATCCCCTCGCCGGCCGTTTCGGCCGGCAGGGACGGCGCCGCCAGCATCCGGCGGCGCTTTTTGCTGCCTGGAAAGGGTTGGGCGGGGCGCATCTTTCCCCCCGGGGGCGCATAGGGATGAAAGGAACGACGACCAAGGGGAAATGGGGGAGAAGGATGACGACAATACCGTTTTCGCCGCCCTGCCTGACCAGGGAGGACTGGAAGGGGGTGGAGGAGGTGCTCCGGTCCGGGTGGATCACCACCGGCCCGGCAGCGGCCCGGCTGGAGGAGGGCCTCTCCCGGCGGATGGAGGGGCAGCAGGTGGTCTGCCTCAGCTCCTGCACCGCCGCTTTGGAACTGGTTCTCCGGTGCCTGGGGGTGGGGCCGGGGGACGAGGTGATCACCAGCCCCTATACCTACACCGCCACCGCCGCCGCCATCCTGCGGGTGGGGGCGAGGCCGGTCTTCTGCGATCTGGGGAAGGACAGCTACCTCCTGGACCCAGAGCAGGTGGCGGCCGCCCTCTCCCCCCATACCCAGGCGGTGATCGGGGTAGACGTGGGAGGAGCCCTCTGCAACTGGAAGGCCCTGGAGGAGGCGGTTTCCGGCGCAAAAGGCGGCAAGGGCTGGTTCTGGGAGGAGCAGGGGAGAATCCCCCTGTTGGCCGACGGGGCCCACTCTCTGGGGGGGATCTGGGAGGGCAGGCCCAGCGGCTGCCTGGCAGATTTCACCTGCTTTTCCTTCCATGCGGTGAAAAACCTGACCACGGCGGAGGGGGGCGCCGTCACCTGGCGGCCTCTGGGCCCTCATCGGGACCGGTGGCTGGAGCGGGAGCTTCGCCTCTGGTCCCTCCATGGCCAGGACCGCTCCGCCCGGGAACGGTACCAGGCGGGAGGATGGGAGTACGACGTGCTGTTTCCCGGGGGAAAGTACAACCTCCCGGACCTGCTGGCGGTGCTGGGGGTCAGCCAGCTGAAGCGGTACGACCGGACCCTCTCCCGCCGCCGGGCGCTCCTCACCCGTTACCGGCAGCGGTTGCAGGAGTGGGCCTTCTTTCCCGACGGAGAGCAGCTGGCGGGATCGGCCTGCCACCTGTGCATGGTCCAGCTGCGGGAGCCGGCCCGGCGGGACCGGCTTCTGGCCGGGCTGGCGGGCAGGGGCATCGGCGTCAACCTCCACTACCGCCCCCTGCCCATGCTCACCGCCTACCGGCGGCTGGGGTACCGGATGAGCGGCTGTCCCCAGGCGCTGGAGCGGTACAAGGGGGAGGTGAGCCTTCCCCTCTATCCCTCCCTCACCGAGGAACAGCAGGAGACGGTCTGCTGGGCGGTGGAGGAGGAGCTGACGGGGAAAGGACGTGACCGGGGATGAGAGGAGAGGATCGGTTTCGGGAGCGGCTGCATAGCCACACCCTGGTGATGGGGGTGGTGGGCCTGGGGTATGTGGGCCTTCCCCTGGCCCTGCAGATGGCAAAAGCGGGCTATCCGGTGCGGGGATACGATCTCCAGCCGGAGCGGGCGGCGGCAGTCAACCGGGGGGAAAGCTACATCGGGGACGTGGACAGCGGGGAACTGGCCCTGGCAGTGGGGGGAGGGCTTCTGTCCGCCTCGGACAATCCCCGGATCCTGGAGGACGCGGAGTTTGTGGCCATCTGTGTTCCCACCCCCCTGGATGCCCATCAGCAGCCGGATGTAAGCTATATCCGCCAGTCTGGCCAGATGGTGGCCGGGCTGCTGAAGCGGGAACGGGCCGTGGTGCTGGAGTCCACCACCTACCCCGGAACCACCCAGGAGCTGCTTCTCCCCCTGCTGGAGGAGGGGTCGGGGCTGAGGTGCGGGGAGGATTTCTGGCTGGCCTTCTCCCCGGAGCGGGTAGACCCGGGCAACCGCCGCTACCACACCGGCAACACCCCCAAGATCGTGGGCGGGGTGGGAGAGGAAGCCACCCGGTTGACGGCGGCGGTCTACCGGCAGATTCTGCGGGGGCAGGTGGTGGAGGTTTCCTCCCCCCAGGTTGCCGAGATGGCCAAGATCCTGGAAAACACCTATCGCCATGTGAACGTGGGCCTGGCCAACGAGATGGCCATCCTCTGCCGGAAGATGGGGATCAACGTGTGGGAGGTGATCGACGCCGCCAGCACCAAGCCCTACGGTTTCCAGGCCTTCTATCCCGGGCCGGGTCTGGGAGGGCACTGCATCCCCCTGGACCCCTATTACCTCACCTGGAAGGCCCGGGAATACGGCTACCACACCCGTCTCATCGAGCTGAGCGGGGAGATCAACAGCCAGATGCCCGCCTATGTGGTCTCCCGGGCGGCGGAGCTTTTGAACCAGCAGGGCCAGTCGATGAAGGGGGCGAGGATCCTCCTGCTGGGTGTTGCCTACAAGGCGGATGTGGCCGATTGTCGGGAGAGCCCCGCCCTGCGTATTTTGGAGCTTCTGGAGGAGGAAGGGGCCCAGCTGGCCTACTATGACCCGCTGGTTCCCGTCTGCCGCTGCCGGTGGGGGGAGCGCCGGTCGGTCAGGGAATTGACCGGCCCGTTCATAGAAACCTTTCATCTGGTCATGATAACCACAGGGCACAGCGGGGTGGATTATTCCCTGGTGGCCCGCCATGGCCGGCAGATTTTTGACACCCGCAATGCGACGGCCTTCCTGGCGCCCTCCCAGCGGCAGAAGGTGACCCTGTTGTAACAGTCGGTTCACGGTGGCTTAACGGAAAATGGTGGACTTGGGGGGAGGAACATGGTAAAATATGCACTGATAGGCTGCGGAAGGATCGCCCGCCGCCACCTGGAAGCTGCCCTTGCACAACAAGAGCTGGCGGTGACGGCGCTGTGCGACCTGCAGCAGGAGCGGGCCCAGGCGCTGGCCCGGCAGATGGGCCTGGAGGGGACGGCGGCGATCTATACCGATTATCGGGCCATGCTTCGGCAGGTGTCCCTCCAGCTGGTGGCGGTTGCTACCGACAGCGGCAGCCATGAGGCCATCGGGCTGGACTGTCTGGACCAGGGCTGCCATCTGCTGGTGGAAAAGCCCATGGCCCTTTCCCTGGCAGGGGCGGACCGGCTGATCCGCCGCGCGCAGCAGACCGGCCGGGTGCTGGTGGTCTGCCATCAAAATCGGTTCAATCCGGCGGTGCAGGCGCTTCACCAGCAGGTGGAGGCCGGGCGCTTTGGCCGGATCTATTATGGCGCGGCGGCGGTTCGGTGGCGCCGGGACCGGGCCTACTACCAGTCTGCCTCCTGGCGGGGCCGGTGGGACCAGGACGGGGGAGCCCTGATGAACCAGTGTATCCACAATGTGGATCTGCTGTGCTGGATGCTGGGGGAGCCCACGGAGGTCTTTGCCTATACCGACCGGCTGGACCATCCCTATATCCAGGGGGAAGACTTTGCCGGAGCGGTGGTCCGGTTTGGAGAGGGAAGGTATGGCCTTCTGGAGGGAACCACCCTCCTCTACCCGGGGAACCTGGAGGAAACCCTCTGCCTCTTTGGCCGGGAAGGAACGGTCAAGCTGGGCGGGCAGGCGGTGAACCGGGTGGAATGCTGGCGGTTTGCCGGGGACTCCCCCGGGGAGGAGGCGCGCCGAAGGGCCGCCCTCAGCGAGTCCATCGAGAATGTATATGGCAATGGCCACCGGCCCCTGTATGAGGACTGGATCCGGGCCGTTGCAACCGGGTCCCGGCCCCTGATTGCCGGGGAGGAGGGCCGCCGGGCTCTGGAGCTGGTGCTGGCGGTTTACCGCTCGGCCGCCGACGGCCGCCCTATTGCGCTGCCTCTGGGGGAGGGGGCGTCCAGTGATTACCAGGGACGGTTTGCACCATAGTCCCAAGGGGAAGGACGAGATAGACAAGATGAACAAAACTGCGAAACACACCGTAATCCTCATGGTGACCACCGTCCTGGCGAAGGTACTGGGGTTTGCCCGGGAAATTGTCCTGGCTTACCGGTACGGCGCGGGAAGCGTGAGCGATGCCTATATCATCGCCTACTCCATTCCCACGGTGATCTTTGCCGGTCTGGGGACCGCCATCCTCACCAGCTATATCCCCATGTATACCCAGATGCACGAGCAGTCCCCCCGGAAGCTGCGCCGTTTCAACAACAATGTTACCACCATCGTGCTGCTGTTGTCCGCGGCGATACTGCTGGTTTTCTGGCTGTTTGACGATTCCATCGTCCAGCTGTTTGCCGTGGGCTTTACCGGCGAGACGCTGGATTTTGCCGTGCGGATGGCCCGGGTGATGATGATCTCGGTTCTCTTTATCGGGGTATCCAATATTCTGCAGGGGTATCTGCAGATCCACGACAGCTTTGCGGTGGTGGGGATGGTGAGCGTTCCCCAGAATATTTTCGTCATCGCCTCCATCCTTCTGACCGCCACCGGCGACAGTCTTGTGCTGGGGGTCGGCCTGGTGCTGGGTTACGCCGCCTCCATGATGATGCTGTATCTTTCTTCAAAGAAAAAAGGCTTCTCCTATCGTCCGTATCTGAGCCTGCGCGACCCCAACATCCGACAGATGGTGATCCTGGTTCTCCCCATCTTCTTGGGGCGGACGGTGATGCAGATCAACACCATGATCGACCGGACCATTGCGTCCACCCTGCCCACGGGGAGCGTTTCCGCCCTCAATTATGCCAGCCGGATCTTTGGGTTTGTGATCTCGGTCTTTGTCTTGTCGGTGGCCACCGCCATCTTTCCCCAGCTGTCCATTCAAACGGCCCGCAACAGCATGAAGCGGTTCAAGGCCACCATCCGTTCCAGCATCGGCATCGTCACGCTGCTGGTGCTGCCGATCTCGGCGGGCGCCATCGTATTGGCGGAGCCGATTGTCAAGCTCCTCTTCGGCCGGGGGGAATTTGACGAGGCGGCCATCCGCCTCACCGCCGAATGCCTGTCCTTTTACTGCATCGGCCTGATTTTCTACAGCCTGAAGGATATTCTGAACAATGTGTTCTATGCGATGCAGGATACCCGGACCCCCACGGTTAATTCGGTAATCAATGTGGCTCTCAATATCGCGCTGAACCTGGCACTGGTGGGGCCGATGGCCCACCGGGGGCTGGCGCTGGCCACCAGCCTGTCCAGCGGCATTACGCTGTTGATGCTGCTGTGGTGTCTCCATCAAAAGGTGGGCCCCATGGGTCTGCGGGCGCTGAGCAAGAGTATCCTGAAGATGCTGGTGGGCACGGGGCTGATGACGGCGGTGGTGGTGCCGCTTTGGGCAGTGCTGGGGCCGGAAGCGGTTACCCCCCAGTCCGGCGTGCTGGTGCCGCTGATCGTCTCGGTAGGGGCAGGCGCGGTAGTTTATGTGGTGGCGCTGATCCTGATGCGTACCCGGGAGATGGGGGAGCTGATTGTGGGGATTGCCAATGCCCTGTCCCGGAAGAAAGCTCCCTCCCAGCCGGCCTCCTGATCGATCCTCTTCAAAAAGCAACCTGCTTTCCGCCGGCCTGTACCAGCGGAAAAACGAAAGGGCCGCCCTGTGGGGCGGCCCTTCCTTCAAAGTTCCAAGGTTGAAGATTAGGCGTTCAAGGGGTAGCGGGCGGTGAGCTCTTCCACCAGCGCCTTTGCCGCGGTCGTTTCTTCCGGTTTTTGGAGGACGATGGCGATGGCCTTGGCAATCTGGTCCATATCCTGCTCCACCATCCCCCGGGAGGTGACGGCGGCGGTCCCCAGACGGACACCGCTGGTGACCATGGGGGACTGGGGGTCGTTGGGGATGGCGTTTTTGTTGCAGGTGATGTTGACCTCATCCAGCATGGCTTCCAGGGCCTTGCCGGTGACGCCGGTTTCCCGCAGGTCCACCAGGAGGAGGTGATTGTCGGTTCCGCCGGAGACCAGCCGGACGCCGCGGCGGAGAAGGCCCTGGGCCAGGGCCTGGCAGTTCTTCACCACCTGCGCCTGGTACTCCCGGAAGGAGGGCTGAAGGGCCTCCTGGAAGCAGACGGCCTTGGCGGCGATGACGTGCATCAGGGGTCCTCCCTGAATGCCGGGGAAGACCGCCTTGTTGAAGTTGAATTCCTTGGCCACCTCTTCGCTGGAGAGGATCAAGCCGCCACGGGGACCCCGCAGGGTCTTGTGGGTGGTGGTCGTGGTGACGTGGGCGTAGGGGATGGGGCTGGGATGAAGCCCCGCTGCCACCAGCCCGGCAATATGGGCCATGTCCACCATCAGGTAGGCGCCGGCTTCGTCGGCAATCCGGCGGAAGGCTTCAAAATCGATGGTGCGGGGATAGGCGCTGGCGCCGGCAACAATCAGCTTGGGCCGGTGCTCCAGGGCCAGGCGGCGCACCTGGTCGTAATCCAGGAAGCCTTCGTCGTTCACCCCGTAAGGGATGATCTGGAAATAGGCACCGGAGAAATTGGCCGGGCTGCCGTGGGTCAGATGGCCGCCGTGGGCAAGGTTCATTCCCATCACCTTGTCTCCCGGCTTCAGCATGGCGAAGAAGACGGCCATGTTGGCCTGGGCGCCCGAGTGGGGCTGCACGTTGACATAGGTGCAGCCGAACAGCTTCTTTGCCCGCTCGATGGCCAGGTTTTCCACCTCGTCTACATATTGGCAGCCGCCGTAATACCGCTTGCCGGGATACCCCTCGGCGTATTTGTTGGTGAGGGGACTTCCCATCGCCGCCATGACGGCCTTGCTCACCCAGTTTTCCGAGGCGATCAGTTCAATGTGGGAATTTTGACGCTGGATTTCCCGCTGGATAGACCCGGCAATTTCCGGGTCCACCCGCTCGATTTCTTCAAAAGAATACATGACAGGCCCCTTTCTTTGTCTGGTAGCGCGTGGTTGTGACAGGTTGATTATAGCATACCTGCCTGCCCGCAACAAGGCGGAAGAAGGCAAAAAGACCGGTTTGTTGTGTCGACAGTAAGAATACAAGGGACCGCCCCTGGAAGACGGACCTTTGTTGGAAGAACCGTCCGCCAGAGGCGGAAGATCAATATCCGTACTCCTCCGGCAGCAGGAGTACCTTGATCCGCTGGGGGTCCTGCTGGAACCCGATCTTCACATAGTCACAGCAGATCCTCTGGGGAGAGCGGCAGTCCACACACCGTCCGGCATTCCGGCAGCCGGTGGCCAGGTCCAGCCGCTTGGCGTTGAGAGGGGCGGCCACCGCCCGCAGCCGCTTGACGGCGGCGTGGACATCGGGGACGATTTTGTTGGCGCCGGCCACCACAATCACCCGCTTGGGGCCGAAGATCATCGCCGCCACCCGGTTTCCGCGGCCGTCCACGTTGTACAGCTCCCCCTGTTCGGTGATGGCGTTTGTACTGGTAAAGTAGGCGTCCGCCGAGAAAACCTCCCGGTAAAGGGCCTCTTTTTCCTCGTTGGTTTTGCCCTCCCGGTCCAGGAAGCGGTAGCTCCCCTCCCGCAGCAGGTCCATCACCCCGGTTTGCGCCAAGGTTACCGAGCCTCCGCAGGAAACCAGGGAACCTTTGGGAACCAGCTCCAGGATGGTTTCCCGCAGCTGGGAAGGATTCTCCACCAGGATTCCCTCCATCTGGTTGCGGGCCAGGGCCTGGATGGTCCGGTCCAATTGGGCGCGATCCGCCATGTTGCATCCCCTCCTTTGCGTTGTTTGGCGGGGAAATTCCCGCCGTCTGCTTCTTTTTCCCGTTCCCGGCAGAAATTTCCCTCCCCAGTGTGGTATACTAGAAAACAGGTTGGTATTTCCGCCATGGCTTCATTATACCCGACAGGGCCGAAAAAGAAAACCGTTTTGTGCAAAAGGAGGAAGCGGGATGACGTGGGAAGAAACGATAGAGAAACAGCGGCACTTTTTTGCAGGGGGAACCACCAGGAAGGGTGCGTTTCGCCGGCGGGCGCTGGAGCGCTTGCGCCGGGAGATCCTTTGCCGGGAGGAGGAGATCTTCCGGGCCCTGGAAGCGGATCTGGGCAAGAGCCCGGTGGAGGCCTATGCCGCCGAGATCAGCCAGGTGCTGGAGGAGATCCGCTGCCAGGAGAAAGGCCTGGAACGGTGGAGCCGTCCCCGGCCGGTGGCCGCCTCCCTGGCCCAGCAGCCGGGGATGGGCTGGCGGGTGCCGGAGCCCTTGGGCTGCGTGCTGGTGCTGTCCCCCTGGAACTACCCCTTTCAGCTGGCCCTGTGCCCGGCGGTGGCGGCCATTGCCGCCGGCAACTGCGTAACCATCAAGCCCTCCCGGAAGAGCCCGGCCACCTCCCGGTTGCTGAAGGAGCTGGTGGAGGCGTGCTTTGATCCCTGGTATGTCCAGGTGCTGCCCACAGGGGAGGAGATCAACAGCGCGGTGCTGGAGTGCCGGTTTGACCATATTTTCTTTACGGGTGGAACGGCGGCAGGGAGACGGGTGATGGCCGCGGCAGCCCGCTTTTTGACACCGGTAACGCTGGAGCTGGGAGGGAAAAGCCCCTGCCTGGTGGACGAAACCGCAGACCTGCCCATGGCGGCCCGGCGGATTGCCTGGGGAAAATGGCTGAACGCCGGCCAAACCTGTGTGGCTCCCGACTATGTGCTGGTGCAGGCGTCGGTGAAGGACCGGCTGGTGGAGGAGCTGAAGAAAGCCATCCGACGGCAATATACGGCCTTTCCCTGTGCCAACAGCCAGTATCCCCGGATTGTGAACCGGGCCCAGTTTGACCGCCTTCGGGGGCTGCTGGAGGGGCAGCGCCTCCTGTTTGACGGGGGCGAGGAGGCGGGGCTTCTGAAGATGGGGCCCAAGCTGGTGGACAGCCCCTCCTGGGACAGCCCTCTTATGAAGGAGGAGATCTTCGGCCCCATCCTGCCCATCCTCCCCTACCGGCAGCTGGACCAGGCCATCCGGTGGGTAAGGGAGAGGCCGAAGCCCCTGGCCCTGTACCTCTTTACCCGCAGCCGCGCCCATCAAAGGCAGGTGTGGCGGGAGCTCTCCTTTGGGGGAGGCTGCGTCAACGATACGGTGATCCAGCTGGCTTCCCCCCGGCTGCCCTTCGGCGGGGTGGGGGAGAGCGGTATGGGCGCCTACCACGGCCGGGCGGGCTTCGATGCCTTTACCCACTACAAAAGCACCCTGTGGAGGCCGGCCGGCTGGGAGATCCCCTTGCGGTACCCGCCCTACAGCGGCCGGCAGCTGGCGGTGATCCGGGCGGTGTATGAGGGAAGAGACAGAGCGGCCAGGTGACGGAAAAGGAGGGACACCCATGGTTGACGTATGCTTTGGAAGTTCGGCAAAGGGGGCGCTGAAGCTGGCCCGCCACGTGGGAAAGGGGAAGGACGGCCCCAGCGCCATCGCCTTCATCGGGGAGGAACCCATCTCCCGGCGGGAGAAAAAGGAAGCCATCCGGCGGATTCGGGCCGAGCAGGAAGCCCGGCAGCGGTATGCCGTTCCTTTGGAGGGCAGTACCGGCGATGTGGTAAGCGTCTCCTTTGGCCTGTCCATGGGGGAGATTGCCTCTCCTCTCACCATGGATGGGGGACCGAGAGAGCGGCTCATCCGCCGGTGGATCACCGCCGCCCCCTGGGGGGAATCGGAGGCGGAGGAGCTGGAGGAGAGTGCCCGGGCCTTTTGGGAGAGCTGCAAGGCGGATTGGAACGCCCTGGCCGCCCGGGCGAGAGGGGGAGAACCGGTGCGGATCTGGGTGGACCCAAGTCCCGACGCCCTCTGCGGCCTGCTGGCGGTGGCCCAGCTGCTGGTGTCCCTGGAGGTGCCCCTTGCCCCGGTGACGGCTGTCTCCCTTCCCGGCTTCTTCTGCCGGGAGGATGGAAAGCTGATCGCCCACACCCAGTGGGGAGATGTTCCGCCGGAGGAATTCGGCCGGTTTCTTCCCCGGGCGGAGGTCCTGCCGCCCCTTCTTCTTTCCCGGCTGGCCGGCCGCTGGCGGTCGCTCCAGGAGGAGAACGCGCCCCTGCGGGCGGTGGTAGGCGGACGGATCGTGAGCGTGGGGGAAACGTTTTACGATGGGATGATCCGTCGTTCCTTTCCCGGGAAACGGTTCCGGGTGGGGGAATTGATCGGCCAGGTGCTGACCCGGTATCCGGTGGGAATCGGGGACTGGCTGGTTGCCCAGCGGATCCGGGTGCTGCTGGACCGGGGGGAGCTTCGGTGGGCGGAAGGGGAGCCGCAGGCCTTTTACGGAGGGACGGTGGAGGTTCCCGGCGGGCAATAGAACAAACGAGGCGGAGGCTGCCCTTGGAAGGGAGCCTCCGCCTCGGCCGCTGTGGCGGAAAATCGATTAGGAAGGGGAATGGGAAGGGAAGTAGCCCTTCTTTCGCAGGTGCCGGTAGAGAAGGATCGACCCCACCGACAGGACCACCGTTCCCACCAGGGAGATCCAGAAGGCGGGGGAGGTGGGGTCGGTGATGGAGGAACCCAGGACGGTAATCGCCAGGGTGATGGGCAGCATCCCCAGGAGGGAGGCGGGCAGATACCGGTGATAAGGGATCTTCATGGCCCCCGCCAGCAGGCTCATGATGTCCATGGGCAGGCAGCTTACCACCCGCACCAGGTAGGAGTAGAAGAAGTCCTGCTCCTTGCAGAGGGAGAGAAGCTCCTGGGCCTTGGGATAGCGGCGGACAATCCGGTCCACCAGGGAAGGGCCCACCCCTCTGCCAATCCAATAGGGCAGGGAGAGGGCGCCGGCCGTCCCCACCAGATTGAGAAGGATGGCCTGGGGAACGGGATAGAGAAAGCCGGCGGCCAGATGAAGGGCGGAGATGGGGAAGAAAACGGTGCAGGATTTGACCAGAAACAGCCCCAGCAGCAGGAGAACCGCCAGGACCTGGTTCTGGGGAAGGATGGCCAGGATGTCCTCCGGGGTGATGGAACGGAGGAAGGCCACCGCCGTTCCCAGGCGAGGAACCAGCCACACCGCTGCCGCGGCCAGCAAAACCGCCAGCAGCAGAAGAAGGAGAACCCTGCGGGGGGAGAGACGCTTCATAAGAGGGACCCCCGGTCACGGGGAAGGTGCGCCCCGTTTGCCCAGTGGGAAAGCCAGAGGTCGGCCAGGGCGCTGGCAGCCAGGCAGATGCCTACCAGCCGGATCATGGCCACCACCGATGCCAGCGGCCACAGCAGCAGGAAAAGGCCGGCTCCGGCGGTAACCGCCGCCGCCAGGAGGGCAGCCCACCACCGGGGAGCCTCCAGCCGCCACAGCTCCAGGGCCCGCAGCCCTTTGGAGATGGCGCCCAGCAGCACCAGGATTCCCAACATCACCGGCAGAATCGACAAGACGATTTCCGGCTGAAGAAGGAAGAAAAGACCGATGGCACAGAGAACCACCCCCACCGCCAGGTTCCAGCAAAGAATCAGGGCGGCGCCCATGCGCCTCTCCTGGAAATACGCCCACAGGCGCAGCGCCCCCATCACCAGCAGTGCCGCCCCCAGTACATAGCAGACGACGGTCCCCACCGTTGACGGCCAGATGGCCAGCAGCAGCCCGGCCGCCAGCAGCAGAAGGGGCGAGCCGTAGGACGCGACAAACCGATTCACTCGTTCTTTCATCTTTTCTCCTCCTCCCATCCGCTTTTTTAATAGTATACTCCTTTTGTCTTCCTTTGGGAAGGGACAACCTGTAAATTTTTCAGGCAGGGGGAGGAATTCCTTCGGCGGCTGTCATCTTTCCCCCTTCCCCGCCGTATGATGGAAGCAGAATGGGACAAAAGGGGGAACGGCCATGGAGCGGCGCGGACAAAGCAGAAGGCCCTTCTCGATCCACACCTCCCGCAGCCGGCGGGAGCGGGGCCGGGAGGAAGGCCGACACCGGTGGGACCCGCCCCAGGAGGAGGGGATCATCCTCAAAACCCTGTCGCTGCAGGTAAGCGCCTGCCTGTGCATCCTTCTTGTCTGCTGGGCGGTATTTTCCGGGGATGGAAAGGCCGCCCGGTGGTTTCAAGACTGGTACCGGGCGATGGCCTCCCAGCCGGCCATCGCCTGGGAGGAGCTGGGATGGGAGGAGGCGGTCCAGGCAGTAGCCGATTCGGCCGGGCGCCTGTGGGAAGCGGTGGAAACGGCCGCCACGCCCGAGGCCCGGCTGACCGGCCAGGGAGGGCTGTGGCCGTTGGAGGGGGAGGCATTGCCCCAAAAGGCCCCGGACGGGGCCTCGCTGTCCCCTTATTTTCTCACCGCCCCCGCCCAATATCCCGTTTACGGCCAGGTTACCTGTGGCTATGGGTGGCGGTTCCATCCCATCACCGGCAACCCGGATTTCCACAACGGGATGGACATTGCCGCCCCCCAGGGGAACAGCATCTATGCGGCCTTTCCCGGCACCGTTACCCAGCGGGGCGTTTCCTCCATCTACGGCAACTACATTGAGGTGACCCACGGGGGAGGCCTGCGCACCGTGTACTGCCACTGCCAGGAGCTGCTGGCGCCGGAGGGAGCGGTACTGCGGGCAGGGGAGCGGGTGGCCACGGTGGGGTCCACCGGGATCTCCACCGGGCCCCATCTTCATTTTGAGGTGCTGCTGGGAGAGACTTTCTACGACCCCGCCCCTGCTCTGGGGTTTGTCTGATGGAGGGGAGGCTGCTGGGTGTCCGGCTGCGGTTCGACTTTTCCTTTTTCCTGCTGGTGGTTCTCTTCCTGCTGGGGGACCAAAGCGGCAGCGCCCTCTTTGTTCTGGGGGCGGCGGCGATCCACGAAGGGGGACATCTGCTGATGATGGGGCTGGCAAAGGCGCCGGTGGAGGCAATCTGGTTTACCCCCTTCGGCCTTCGGATCACCCGGGGGGAGGGGCCGCCCCTTTCCTACGGGGCGGAGGCGGCGGTTACCCTGGGAGGGAGCGCCGCCAACCTGGCGGGGGCCCTCCTGTGGAGTATTCTCCCCCTTCCGGGGGCGCTCACCTTCTCGGCGTTCCAGCTGGTGCTGGGGCTGCTGAACCTGCTGCCGGCGGAAAACCTGGACGGAGGAAAGCTGCTGGGGGACACGGCCTCCCGCTTCCTGGGGGAGCGGGAGGCGGGATGGCTCTGCCGGATTGTCACCCTTTCCCTGCTGACCGGCCTGTGGGCAGGGGGGCTGGCCCTTCTGCGCCTGGCCCGCAACCCCAGCCTCTGCCTGTTGTGCGGGTATCTCACCCTTTCCCTCCTGCGGGAGGGATAACCGGCCAGAAACCGGAAAACCACCCTTGCGCCGGGCGGCAAAGTAGTGTATCATAAACAAAAAGCCCCAATGGCTCTGCGGAAAGGCCGGCAGCATGCCGGCCGTTTTCGTCTGTCCGGCGGGCCAAACACCCCATGGAGGTGCTGACATGATTCCAATTCCCGAGAAGCTGGACCGGGTGCTGTCCCGGGTGCAAAAGCCGGGCCGGTATGCCGGCGGCGAGCTGAACAGCGTGGCAAAGGACCGGGACCAGGTGTCGGTCCGGTTTGCCATGTGCTTTCCCGATTTGTACGAGGTGGGGATGTCCCACCTGGGGATGAAGATCCTCTACTCCCTCATCAACAGCCGGGAGGACTATTGGTGCGAGCGGGTTTTTGCCGTAGAAGACGACATGGCCCAGGAGATGACCAAGGCCGGGATCCTTCTGTACGGGCTGGAGAGCTTTACCCCCATCCGGGAGATGGACTTGATTGGGTTTACCCTGCAATATGAGATGAGCTATACCACCCTTTTGGAGATGCTGGACCAGGCGGGGCTGCCGGTGAGGGCGGAGGACCGCCCTGCCCTTACGCCGCTGGTGATCGGGGGAGGCCCCTGTGCCTGCAACCCGGAGCCCCTGGCCGACTTTGTGGATCTCTTCGTCCTGGGGGAAGGGGAGGAGGTGACCCTGGCCCTCTGCGACCTGATGAAGGAGGCCAAGGCCGCCGGATGGACCAAGGAGGAGTATCTCCGCCGGGCCAGCCGCCTGGAGGGGGTGTATGTGCCCGCCTTCTACCAGCCGGTCTATGGGGAGGACGGCCGCCTGCTGGAGATGCGCCCCTCCCAGGGGGCGCCGGCGGTGGTGTCCAAGGCCGTGGTGAAGGATCTGGACAAGGTCTTTTATCCCAAGGAATTTGTGGTTCCCTTCTCCTCCATCGTTCACGACCGAGTGATGGTGGAGATCATGCGGGGCTGCTCCCGGGGATGCCGGTTCTGCCAGGCAGGCTTCCTCTACCGGCCCATCCGGGAAAAGCGGTGGGAGACGCTGGAGCAGAACGCCAAGGATCTGTGCGCCGCCACTGGCTATGAAGAGGTGTCCCTTTCCTCCCTGAGCACCAGCGACTACAGCCAGCTGTCCCCCCTCCTGGGGTCCCTGCTGGACTGGGGGGACGCCCACAAGGTGAGCTTTAACCTGCCCTCCCTGCGGGTGGACAATTTTTCCCAGGAGCTGATGGAGAAGATCCAGCGGGTGCGCAAAAGCGGCCTGACCTTTGCCCCGGAGGCGGGCACCCAGCGGATGCGGGACGTCATCAACAAGAACGTCACCGAGGAAGAGGTGATGAACACCTGCCGCACCGCCTTTGAAGGGGGGTACACCGCCGTCAAGCTGTACTTCATGCTGGGCCTGCCGGGGGAGACCGACGAGGATGTGGTGGGGATCATCCGCCTGGCCCAGAAGGTGATCGACCTGTACTACAGCCTTCCCACCAAGCCCAAGGGCAAAGGGGTGACGGTGACCGTCAGCTGCGCCTGCTTTGTGCCCAAGCCCTTTACCCCCTTCCAGTTTGAGCCCCAGGACACCCCGGAGGAGCTGGTCCGGAAGCAGAAGCTGCTGGTCCAGAACATCTCCAGCCGGAAGATGAAGGTCAACTACCATGACGTGAATACCTCCTTTTGGGAGGCGGTGCTGGCCCGGGGCGACCGGCGGCTGGGCCGCGCCATCGAGAAGGTGTGGCGGGCCGGCGGCCGGCTGGAGAGCTGGGACCAGTACTTTGATCCCGGCCGGTGGGAGCGGGCCATGGAGGAGCTGGGGCTGGATCCCCGGTTCTATGCCTGCCGCCGCCGGGAGATGGAGGAAGTGACCCCTTGGGATCACCTGGATTACGGGGTGTCCAAGGCCTTTCTGGCGGCGGAAAACCAGCGGGCCAAAGAGGGAACGACCACCCGCAACTGCCGGGAGGGCTGTGTGGGCTGTGGTATTCAAAAACGGATGGGAAGGAGCTGTTTTGCATGACGGTGCGGATCGGTTATGAAAAAACCGGGCGGGCCAAGTATATCTCCCATCTGGACATGACCCGCTGCATGAGCCGGGCCCTGGCCCGGTCGGGGCTGCCGGTGTGGTATACCCAGGGGTTCAACCCCCACATTTATATGACCTTTGCCCTGCCCCTCTCTTTGGGGGTGGAGAGCCGGGCGGAGACGATGGACTTCCGCCTGGAGGAGGAGCTTCCCTTTGACCAGGTGGCCGCCCGCCTGAACGCCTGTCTGCCGGAGGGAATCCGGGTGCTGTGGGCAGGGGAGCCGGTGGAGAAGCCGGAGGCCATCGCCTGGGCGGAGTATGCCGTCCGCCTCACCTACGACGGAGGGGAGGCCGGCGAGATGGGCAAGGCCCTTCAGGCCCTCTGGGACCGCCCCTCCATCCTGGTGATGAAGCATACCAAGAAGGGGCCGAAGGAGACCGACATCCGCCCCCATATCCGCCTGCTGGACTGGAAGGGGGAGGGGACGGTCCTCTCCTTCCGGCTGCGGACGGCTGCCGGCCCCGCGCTGACCGTCAACCCCAGCCTGCTGCTGGACCGGCTGTTTGAGGAGAGCGGCCGCCGGGCCGACCAGGTGGGCCTCTGCCGCACCGGGGTGTTTACCGGCGAGGGGAAGGAATTCCGGTAAAAAGTGAAAATTTGAGGCGGAATTTTCTTGCAATCTGCCGGGGGTTGTGGTATGATAATACAGCATGAGTACTGCGCCCTTTTGTGGACGCAGGGTTTGATGCCGGCGGAGCTTTTCTGCCGGACACCAAAACGAATGGTCCGCTGCCGTTTGTACGGGTATGAACATTCGGAGATTTAAGGAGGATAAACAACATGGATGCTCTGAAGCTGATCGCCAGCGACTGCCTCAAGGCCAATGTTCCCCAGGTGAACGTGGGCGACACCGTCCGCGTCAACGTGTGGATCAAGGAAGGAGACCGCAAGCGGATCCAGGCCTTTGAGGGAACCGTCATTGCCAAGAAGCATGGCGGTATCACCGAGACCTTTACCGTCCGCCGCGTGGCCCATGGCTGCGGCGTGGAGAGGGTCTTCCCCCTTCATTCGCCCAACATCGACTCTGTGGAACTGATCCGTTCCGGCGCGGTTCGCAGAGGCAAGCTCTACTACCTGCGCAACCGGGTGGGCAAGGCCGCCAAGGTCAAGAGCTCGATTCGCTAACTGAAGAGGCGCTGCAGAAAGGGACTGGTAAGGTCCCTTTCTGTTTATTTTCCGGCGTTTTTGCCCCAAGGAGGTAACGGTTATGGAAGACAGGCAACAGGAGGAGCGATTTTCGGCCCGGGAAGAAGGGATGGAGTGGCTGGAGACCATCGCCCTGGCGGCGGTGGCGGTGGTGCTCATCTTCACTTTTTTGCTGCGCACCGCCACCGTGTCGGGAAGCTCCATGGTCCCCACCCTCTCCGATGGGGACCGGCTGATCATCTCCGATCTGTTCTACCAGCCCCAGCAGGGGGATATTGTGGTGGTGGCCCCCGGCATCTATGAGGACCATCCCCTTATCAAGCGGGTAATCGCCACCGAGGGGCAGACAGTGGACATCAATTTTGACACCGGCGCCGTGACGGTGGATGGGGTAACCCTGGAGGAACCCTACATCAACGAGCCCACCCATCTGTCCGAAGGGGTGGAATTCCCGGTAACCGTGCCGGAAAACTGCATCTTTGTCATGGGGGACAACCGGAACAATTCCAAAGACAGCCGGGACCCTTCGGTGGGGATGGTAGACGTTCGATATGTGGTGGGCCGGGAGCTGCTGCGGATCTTCCCGCTTGGCGACTTCGGCCTGGTGGAGTAAAGGAGGACCACATGGAAAATCAAAAGACAAACCGGCCGGCGGCCCTAGAACTGCTGGACTGGGTTCGTTCCCTGGCGGTGGCGGCGGTGGCGGTGGTGCTGCTCTTTACCTTTGTGGGCCGTACCCACACCGTCTCGGGACCGTCCATGCTGCCCAATTTTCACGACGGGGACCTGCTTGTGGGGTCTCATCTGTTTTACGATCCCCAGCCGGGGGACGTGGTGTTTCTGGACCCGGACCCCGGCAGCGGGAAGGGGATTGCCTACATCAAGCGGGTGATCGCCGTGGAGGGCCAGACGGTGGACATCGACTTTACCACCGGCGAGGTAACGGTGGACGGGCAGGTGCTGGACGAGCCCTATATCAACGAGCCCACCTATACCGACGAGGGGGTCCAGTTCCCGGTAACCGTGCCGGAAAACTGCGTCTTTGTCCTGGGGGACAACCGGAATAACTCCACGGACAGCCGCCATCCGGACGTGGGCATGGTGGACAAGCGGCAGGTGATCGGCAAGGGGCTGGTGCGGCTGCTGCCCTTGGGCGATTTTGGGCTGATCCGGTCGGCCCGGTATGACGGATAGGAGGTAAAGCCCATGAGCGACCTGGTGTCGATCCAGTGGTTCCCCGGCCATATGGCCAAGACCCGCCGCCTGATGCGGGAGAGCGTGCGGCTGGTGGATCTGGTGGTGGAGTTGACCGACGCCCGCATCCCCCAGAGCAGCCGGAACCCGGAGCTTTCTGCCATTGTGGGGAAGAAAGCCCGGATCGTCCTGCTCAACAAGGCCGACTCGGCCGACCCGGAGGCCACTGCCCGCTGGTGCAGCTACTACAAGGCCCTCGGCATTCCCGCCCTGGCCACCGACTGCCGCACCGGCAAGGGCCTGGGGGGATTCCTTCCCCTGGTAAAAGAGACCCTGGCCGACAAGATGGCCCAGTGGGAGAAGAAGGGGATGGGGGGACGCCCCATCCGGATGATGATCGTGGGAATCCCCAACGTGGGGAAGTCCTCCCTCATCAACCGCCTTTCCGGCCGCCGCAGCGCCAAGGTGGAGGACCGCCCCGGCGTAACCCGCGGCAAGCAGTGGGTGACCCTGGACAGCGGCCTGGAGCTGCTGGACATGCCCGGCGTCCTGTGGCCCAAGTTTGAGGACAAGCAGGTGGGGGAATACCTGGCCTTTACCGGGGCGGTGAAGGACGACATCCTGGATGTGGAGACACTGGCCGCCCGCCTGGCCCAGGTGCTGGCCCAGCGGTACCCCCGGCTGCTCCAGGAGCGGTATAAGCTCACCGAGGAGATGCTGGCCCTGGAGGAAGGGTACGACCTGCTGGAGGCCATCGGCCGCAAGCGGGGGATGCTCATTGCCGGCGGGGAGGTGAACCTGGAGCGGGCGGCAGTCATGCTGCTGGACGAGTTCCGGGGAGGGAAGATCGGCCGGATTACCCTGGAGGCGCCTCCCCGGGAACCGGGAAGGGAGGCCCCTGCCCAATGACCATCTATGCCTTTGACCAGGGCCTGCGGGAGCGGGGGTTCGATCCCCTTTGCGGGGTGGACGAGGCCGGCCGCGGCCCGTTGGCGGGGCCGGTGTTTGCGGCGGCGGTGATCCTCCCGCCGGACTTTGCCTCCCAGTGGCTGAACGATTCCAAAAAGGTGACCCCCCGGCGGCGGGAGCTCCTCTACGACCAGATCACCGGCGCCGCCCGGTGGGCGGTGGCCAGCGCCAGCGAGGAGGAGATCGACCGTCTGAACATCCTTCAGGCCACCTTCCTGGCCATGGAGCGGGCCTGGGACCGGCTCTGCCGGGATGGGGAGCGGCCCCCGGTTCTCACCCTGGTGGACGGCAACCGTCTGCCGCCCCATCTGGGCCAGGCCCGGACGCTGGTGGGCGGGGATGGGGTTTCCGCCTCGGTGGCCGCCGCCTCCATCCTGGCGAAGGTAACCCGGGACCGGTATATGCTCCGTCTGGCGGAGGAATACCCCCAGTACGCCTTTGAACAGCACAAGGGATACGGCACCAAGCTCCACTACGAGCGGCTGGCCCAGTACGGCCCCAGCCCCGTCCATCGCCGCTCCTTTTTAAAGAAGTGGCTGGAGGAACAGGGGTGACCCGGGGGGAGACCGGCGCCGCCGGGGAAGAATTTGCCGCCCGGTATCTGGAGAAGCAAGGATATTCCCTTCTTGCCCGCAACTACCGCAGCCCCTATGGGGAGGTGGACATCATTGCCCGGCAGGGGGAATATCTTGTCTTTGTGGAGGTGCGCACCCGGGGAAAACGCAGCCTCCTGACCCCGGCGGAGACGGTGGACCCATCCAAACAGAAGCGGATCATCGCCACCGCCTACCACTATCTGGAGAGCCATCCCCTTTCCCTCCAGCCCCGGTTCGACCTGGTGGCGGTGGACAGTTCCCGGCTGCCCTGGAGGATCTCCCACCTGGAAGGAGCGTTTGACGCCAGTGCCTATTGTTGACCTTCACTGCGACACCCTCACCGTCTGCCAGGAGGCGGGGGTGGACCTGACCTGCGGCCAGACCCAGCTCTCCCTGGACCAGATCGACCGGGGGGAGGGCTGGTGCCAGGCCTTTGCTGTCTTTATTCCCGACGAATACCGGGGACAGGCGGCGGTGGACTATTTCTGCCGGAACCTGGCCTACTTCCGCCGGCAGCTGGAGAAGTTTCCCGGCCGGCTGGTCCAGGTGACCACCGCCGCCCAGATCCGGTCGGCCCTGGAGGCTGGGAAGGCGGCGGCCCTCCTGACGGTGGAAGGGGGCTGTGTCCTGGAAGGGAAGGAAGAGCGGATTCCCTGGCTGGCGGAGGAGGGGGTCCGGATGCTGACCCTCACCTGGAACGGCGCCAACGAGCTGGCCGGCGGAGTGAGGGAGGACACCGGCCTTACCGAGTTCGGCCGGGCCGCCGTCCCCCTTCTGGAGGACAGCGGGATCGTGGTGGACCTGTCCCACCTGGGGGACAAGGCCTTTGACCAGGTGATGGAGATCCTTCGCCGTCCCCCGGTGGCCAGCCACTCCAACAGCCGGACCATCTGCCCCCACCGCCGGAACCTGACCGACCGGCAGTTCTGCCAGATTGTCCGGCGGGGCGGGCTGGTGGGGCTCAACTTCTTTGTCCGCTTCCTGGGGGAGGACCCGGCGGCGGTGGACCTGAAAACCCTCTGCCGCCACATCCGGCACTTTGTCCAGCTGGGCGGGGAGGACCACCTGGCCCTGGGGTCGGATTTTGATGGGGCGGATATGCCTCCGTGCCTTTCCCAGGCCGAAAAGCTTGCGCATCTGGGCGAGGGTATGCTAGAATTGGGGATAAGCCGCCAGCTGGCGGAGAAAATCCTGTGGAAGAACGCCTGCTGTTTCTTTGAGCGGTACGGCCTTTGAGGGACGGAACAGAAAAGAGGTTGTCCTATGGAGTATCAAAGCACGCGGAACCGGTCGGTTCGTTTGTCGTCTGCCCAAGCCATTGTGGAGGGAATCTCCCGGGACGGGGGGCTGTTTGTCCCCACGTCGATCCCTCAGGTGGACCGGGAGTTCCTGGAAAAGCTGGGGAAGATGGACTACATCGGCCGGGCCAAGGAAGTACTGGCCCTGTATTTGACCGATTTTACCCCCGGCGAGCTGGACGCCTGTGTCCGGGGAGCCTATGGGGAGGGGCGTTTTTCCCATCCCAAGGTGGCGCCGGTGGTGAAGGCCGGCAAGGGCGGCCCCTGGATGCTGGAGCTGTGGCACGGCCCCACCTGCGCCTTTAAGGATATGGCCCTCCAGCTGCTGCCCCGGCTGATGACCACCGCCGCCGCCAAGCTGGGGGACCGGCATACCATCGCCGTCCTCACCGCCACCTCCGGGGATACGGGCAAAGCGGCCCTGGAGGGGTTCCGGGATGTGCCGGGTACCAAGGTGCTGGTTTTCTACCCCCAGGATGGGGTGAGCCCCATGCAGAAGCGGCAGATGGCGACCCAGCAGGGGGAGAACGTAGGGGTATTTGGCATTGAGGGGAACTTTGACGCGGCCCAAAGCGGGGTCAAGGCCATCTTTGGGGACCGGGCCTTTGCCGAGGAGCTGGAGAAGGAGGGCATCCGCCTCTCCAGTGCCAACTCCATCAACTGGGGGCGCCTGGTCCCGCAGATTGTCTACTACGTGAGTGCCTACTGCGACCTGGTGGCCGGAGGGCTCCCCATGGGGGAACGGGTGGACGTGGCAGTGCCCACCGGGAACTTTGGCGACATTCTGGCCGCCTATTACGCCAGAGAGATGGGGGTGCCCCTGGGGCGGCTGATCTGTGCCTCCAACCGGAACCGGGTTCTGACCGACTTTTTCCAGACCGGCCGCTACGACCGGAACCGTCCCTTCTACACCACCGATTCCCCGTCGATGGATATCCTCATCTCTTCCAACCTGGAGCGGCTGCTCTTCCATCTCACCGGCGGCGACGACCAGGCGGTGGCCGGATGGATGGCCCAGCTGTCCGCCCAGGGGTGGTACCAGGTGCCGGAGCCCCTGCGGGAGAAGGCGGCGGAGATCTTCGGGGCCGGCTCCTGCGGCGACGAGGAAGCCCGGGCGACCATCGGCCGCCTCTACCGGGAGGAGGGGTATCTGGCCGATCCCCACACCGCGGTGGCGGCTTCCCTGGCAGGTCCTGGGACGCTGGTGGTTTCCACCGCCAGCCCCTACAAATTCCCTGCCTGTGTTCTGGAGGCCCTGGGGCAGGTTCCCGCCGGGGAGGATTTTGACCAGCTGGACCAGCTGTCCAGGGTCACCGGCACGCCGGTTCCTGCCCCGCTGGCGGACCTTCGCAGCCGGGAGGTCCGGTTCCGGGAGAGCTGCGACCCCGCCGCCATGCTCCAGGCGGTGCGGCAGGGGTTGGCGTAGGCGTGTTCATCATCTGTTTCCTTTCCGTTCGGAAGGGGTTCATAGGTATGTGAGAGAATCAACAAGGCGGCACCATAGGAAAGAGGTAATTCATGTCCCTGTACGTAATCGGCGACCTGCATCTGTCTCTGGGCAGCAACAAGCCTATGGATATCTTCGGCGGATGGCACAACTATCTGGAGAAGCTGGAGGAGAACTGGCGGCGGCTGGTTCGCCCGGAGGATGGGATTGTGCTGGCCGGGGACAGCTCCTGGGGGATGACCCTGGAGGAGAGCCTGCGGGACTTTCAGTATTTGCAGGGGTTGCCGGGCCGCAAGTACCTCATCAAGGGAAATCACGACTACTGGTGGGGCAGCGCCCGGAAGATGCAGCTTTTTTTTGAGGAGAACGGTTTAGACAGCCTGAAAATACTCCATAATAACTGCGCCGAGGAAGAGGGCCTGATCCTGTGCGGTACGCGGGGCTGGCTTTTTGAGAACGGCGCGGCTTTCGACCAGAAGATCGTCAACCGGGAGGCGGGGCGGTTGGAAATGTCCCTCAAGGCTTCCCAGGGTATGGAGGGGGAACGGGTGGTGTTTCTCCACTACCCGCCCCTCTTTGGCGACCAGGTGCTGCCGGAGTTTATCGACCTCATGGAGGAGTGGAAGGTTCGCCGGTGCTACTACGGCCACCTCCACGGCAATGCCTGCCGGATAGCCTTCAACGGCTCCTACCGGGGCATCCAGTTCCAGCTGGTTTCGGCCGATGGGCTGGGCTTTTGTCCCCTGCTGGTGCCTGCTGGAAAGAGCGGGGGAAATCGGTAAAAAAAAGTGGCATTTTATCGACCAGTATGCTATACTTAATAAGATACCATGTTGTGTAATTTAGGAGGAAATGAAATGAGCCTTACTTCGTGCGAAAAGACCAAAACCAATACATACGAGCTGGTTGTCTCGGTGGGAGCCGAGGAGTTCCAGGGCGCCATTGAGAAGGCGTACCGCAAGAATGTCTCCAAGATCAGCATCCCTGGCTTCCGCAAGGGCAAGGCGCCCAAGGCGATGATCGAGAAAATGTACGGCGAGGGTGTTTTCTACGAGGATGCCATCAATATGCTTTATCCCGACGCCTACGAGCAGGCGGTGAAGGAAGCCGGCATCGAGCCGGTCGCCGCCCCGTCCATCGAGGTGCAGGATGCCGATAAGACCACCGGTTTCACCTTCAAGGCGGAGGTAACCGTCAAGCCGGAGGTGGAAGTGGAGAACTACAAGGGCATCGCCGTTACCAAGACGGTCCGCCCGGTGACCGACGAAGAGATCGATCACGAGCTGTCCCACCTTCAGGAGCGCAACGCCCGGGTCATCGATGTGGAGGACCGCCCCGCTCAGAACGGCGACCAGACGGTGATCGACTTTGAGGGCTTTGTGGACGGGGTTGCATTTGAAGGGGGCAAGGGAGAGAAGTTCCCCCTGACCCTGGGTTCCGGCCAGTTCATCCCCGGCTTTGAGGAGCAGATTGTGGGCAAGAAGATCGGCGACGAGTTTGACGTGACGGTCACCTTCCCGGAGGATTACCATGCCGAGGAGCTGAAGGGGAAGGAAGCCGTCTTCAAGGTGAAGCTCCACGAGATCAAGACCCGGGAGCTGCCCGAGCTGGACGACGAGTTTGCCAAGGACGTCAGCGAGTTTGACACCCTGGCCGAGTACAAGGAGGACCTGCGCAAGAAGCTCCAGGCTTCCCACGACGAGCAGAGCGACCGGGAGGTGGAGAGCGCCCTCATTGACGGCATCCTGGCCGGCATGAAGGTGGAGCTGCCCCAGGCGATGATCGACAACCGGGTGGACGAGATGCTGCAGGACTTTGCCTATCGGCTGCAGTCCCAGGGGCTGGATGTCAAGACCTACATGCAGTACACCGGCATGGATATGGACGCCATGCGGAAGACCTATGCCGAGCCGGCCGAGCGGCAGGTGAAAGTGCGCCTGGCCCTGGAGAAGATTGCCCAGCTGGAGAACCTGGCCGCCACCCAGGAGGAGCTGGACGCCGAGTACAAGAAGCTGGCCGACTCTTACCAGATGGAGGAGGACAAGATCAAGGCGGTCATCGCTGCCGAGGATCTGGAGAAGGACATCTGTGTCAACAAGGCCATCGCCCTGGTTCGGGAGAACGCGGTGATTACCGAGGCCCAGCCGGAGGAGAAGGCCGAGCCCAAGAAGAAGACCGCCAAGAAGCCCGCGGCCAAGAAGACCACCAAGAAGGCGGCCAAGGAGGAGGCTCCCGCCGAGGAAGCCCCTGCTGCCGCTGAGGAAACCCCCGTCCAGGAGTAATCTCCCGGCGGAGGAATCCATACAATACTGTTACCAATGATGGAGGTGTACCCCTATGAGCCTGGTACCAATGGTTGTAGAGCCCACCAATCGCGGCGAGCGTTCCTACGATATTTTTTCCCGGCTGCTCAACGACCGAATCATTATGCTCTGTGACGAGGTAAACGACACAACCGCCAGCCTGGTTGTTGCCCAGCTGCTGTACCTGGAAGGGCAGGACCCGGAAAAGGACATTTCTCTGTATATCAACAGCCCCGGCGGCTCCATCACCTCTGGCATGGCGATCTACGACACCATGCAGTATATCAAGTGTGATGTCTCCACCATCTGCGTGGGGATGGCCGCCTCCATGGGGGCGTTCCTTCTGTCGTCGGGGGCCAAGGGCAAGCGCTTTGCCCTGCCCAACAGCGAGATTATGATCCATCAGCCTCTGGGACAGGTGAAGGGCCAGGCCACCGATCTGAAGATCCACACCGAATGGATCCTGCGGATCAAGGAGAAGCTCAACCAGCTGCTGTCGGAGCAGACCGGCCAGCCCCTGGAGCGGATCCAGCAGGATACCGAGCGGGACAACTTCATGACAGCGGCCCAGGCGGCTGAATACGGCCTGGTGGACAAGGTGCTCACCAGCCGGTAAACCCTACCATTTGGGAGGCAATCATGGCAAAAAACGATGAAAGCAGACCTTTGCGCTGCTCCTTCTGCGGCAAGGAGCAGGACCAGGTGCAGCGGATGATCGCCGGCCCGGGCGCCTGCATCTGCAACGAGTGTGTGGAGCTCTGCCTGGCGGTATTGGAGGGGGAAGAACCCTCCTCCCGCCGGCGGGACCGCCGCGGGGAGCCGGACCGGGACATTGTGATCCCCCGCCCCACCGAGATCAAGGCCATCCTGGACGAGTATGTCATCGGCCAGGATCAGGCCAAGGTAGCCCTGTCGGTGGCGGTGTACAACCATTACAAGCGGATCTACTTCGGCAACGAGGATGGGGTGGAGCTGAGCAAGAGCAACGTGTTGCTCCTGGGCCCCACCGGCGTAGGAAAGACCCTCCTGGCCCAAACCTTGGCCAAGATCCTCAACGTCCCCTTCGCCATTGCCGACGCCACTACCCTCACCGAGGCGGGGTATGTGGGCGAGGACGTGGAAAACATCCTCCTGCGGCTGATCCAGGCGGCGGATTTTGATGTGGAGCGGGCCCAGCGGGGCATCATCTACATCGACGAGCTGGATAAGATTGCCCGGAAGTCGGAAAATCCCTCCATCACGCGGGATGTAAGCGGCGAGGGGGTGCAGCAGGCGCTGCTGAAGATCCTGGAAGGGACCGTGGCCAACGTTCCTCCCCAGGGCGGGCGCAAGCATCCCCAGCAGGAGTTTATCCAGATCGACACCAGCAACATCCTCTTCATCTGCGGCGGCGCCTTCGACGGCATCGAGAAGATTGTGGAGAAGCGGGTGGCCACCAGCTCCCTGGGCTTTGGGGCGGCCATCCCCGATAAAAAGGAAAAGGATAACCTTTATTCCAAGGTGGTTGCCCACGACCTGGTGAAATACGGCCTGATCCCCGAGCTGGTGGGCCGGATCCCGGTGCTGACCACCCTGACCGACCTGGACGAACCCGCCTTGGTGCGGATCCTCACCGAGCCGAAAAACGCCCTTCTCAAGCAGTATCAGCGGCTGTTCCAGCTGGACGGCATCCACCTGATCTTTGAGGAGGAGGCCCTGGAGGCGGTAGCCAAGCTGGCCATCCAGCGGAAGACCGGGGCCCGGGGGCTGCGGTCCATTATGGAGGCGACCCTGGGCCGGTGGATGTACGAGGCCCCGGCCGATGCCACCATCGAGCAGATCGTCATTACGGCGGCCTGTGTGGACGGAAAGGGGGAACCGGTGATTTCCCGGGACCCCAGTCGGACGCCGGTCCGCCTGCAGCTGCCCTCCGGCCGAAGAGCTTCTGCCCGGCCGGTGAGAGGAAGCTCCGTTTCCTAGCGCCATACGATTCCCATGCGCGCCCTGTTCGCAGACCGAGCAGGGGCGCATTTCTTTATTCCCGCCGCTGGAAAAAGGGAGTACTTGAAAAAACGACAAAATTGGTGTATAATTACCCTGTTCCCCATGGGGACAGGAATTTCTCATGAGAAGTAAAGGAGGTAAGATGATGGGTGATACAACGATGAACCAGGAGCGTCTCCCGGTAAAAATTCCCATGCTTGCCCTTCGTGGTCTGGTGCTTTTCCCCAATATGGTCCTTCACTTTGATGTGGGGCGGGAAAAGTCGGTCTTCGCGCTGAATGCCGTGATGGCCAAGGACCGCCGGATCTTCCTGGTGGCCCAAAAAGACATTCGTAACGACAACCCGTCTCCCGACGATTTGTATAAGGTAGGTGTGGTGGCGGAGGTCCGCCAGATCGTTAAAACCCAGGATGATACCCTGCGGGTGCTGGTCAACGGTCTGTACCGGGCTCGGCTGGTGGACGTCCTCTCCCGGGACCCGTACTTTGAGGTGCTGGCGGAGGAAATGCCCCTTCAGCGGCCACGGATGGTCCGGTCGGTGATGAACGACGCCCTGGTGCGGACGGTGAAGGAGCTGTTTGAAGAATACTGTTACCTCACCCCCAAGATGCCCAAGGAGATCATTGCCAATGTGCTGGTCAACGACGATCCCATCTACATAGCGGAATACGTGGCCGGCAACATCATGCTGAACGTGGAAACCAAGCAGAAGATTCTGGAGCAGTCCAGCCCCCTCAAGCGGCTGGAGCTGCTGGCCCAGGCGATGGAGAGCGAGAACGAGGTCCTCTCCCTGGAGCAGGAGATCCACGACCGGGTCCAGGAGCAGATGGACAAGAACCAGCGGGATTATTACCTGCGGGAGCAGATGAAGGCCATCTCCGCCGAGCTGGGGGAGGAGGAGGACCCTGCCACCGAAGCGGAAAACTACCGGGCCAAGATCCTGGAGCTGAAGCTGCCCCAGGAGTCGGAGGAGCACCTCCTCAAGGAGGCCAACCGGTTTACCAAGATGCCCTCCAACTCCCACGAGGCGGGGGTGATCCGGGGGTATCTGGACACCTGTCTGGAGCTGCCCTGGAACACCCTCACCAAGGACCACATCGACCTGACCAAGGCCCGCCGGCAGCTGGACCGGGATCATTACGGCCTGGACAAGGTGAAGGACCGGATTCTGGAACTGCTGGCGGTGCGGAAGCTGGCCCCGGATATCAAGGGGCAGATCATCTGCCTGGTGGGGCCTCCCGGCGTGGGCAAGACCTCCATTGCCAAGTCCATCGCCAAGGCCATGGGCCGCAAGTATGCTCGGATCGCTCTGGGCGGTGTCCGGGACGAATCGGACATCCGCGGCCATCGCCGCACCTACATCGGATCCATGCCCGGCCGGGTCATCAATGCCATCAAGCAGGCCGGCAGCGCCAATCCTCTCCTCCTGCTGGACGAGGTGGACAAGCTGGGCAGCGACTACCGGGGCGACCCCTCCGCCGCCCTGCTGGAGGTGCTGGACAGCGAGCAGAATGCCAACTTCTGCGACCATTTTATCGAGATTCCCTTTGACCTGTCCCGGGTGCTCTTTATTGCCACGGCCAACTCCCTGGACACCATCCCCGGCCCTCTGCTGGACCGGATGGAGGTAATCGAGCTGGGCAGCTATACCCGGGAAGAAAAGTTCCACATTGCCAAGGAGCACCTGGTGGCCAAGCAGCGGGCCCGCCACGGCCTTACCGGGGCCACCATGCGGCTTACCGATGACGCCATCTACGACTTGATCGATTATTATACCCGGGAGGCGGGGGTCCGTTCCCTGGAGCGGTGCATCACCTCCCTCTGCCGGAAGGCTGCCAAGCTGGTGGTGGAGGCCCCCAAGCGGAAGGTGGTCATCGACAGCAAGCGGCTGCCGGACCTGCTGGGTCCCCACAAGTTCCGGGACGATTCCTTCCAGAAGGGGGACCAGGTGGGCGTTGCCAACGGCCTGGCCTGGACCTCGGTAGGAGGGGAGATGCTCCAGGTAGAGGTGGCCGTCATGGACGGCGTGGGCAAGGACCAGTTTACCGGTTCCCTGGGGGATGTGATGAAGGAGTCGGTCTCGGCTGCCATCACCTACATCCGCTGCCACTGCAAGGAACTGGGTATTGCCGAGGATTTCTACAAGACCAAGGACATCCACATCCACTTCCCGGAAGGAGCGGTTCCCAAGGACGGCCCCTCCGCCGGAATTACCACCTGCACCGCCCTGGTGTCGGCCCTGACCGGGATCCCCATCCGCCACGACGTGGCGATGACCGGCGAGATTACCCTGCGGGGTCGGGTGCTGCCCATCGGCGGCCTGCGGGAGAAGACGATGGCCGCTTATAAGTACGGCATGCGCACCGTGATTATCCCCGAGGACAACCGGCCGGATATCGCCCAGCTGGATCAGGTGGTCCGGGACCACATCGAATTTGTCCCCGTTTCCCAGATGGACGAGGTGCTGAAGGTGGCGCTGGCCCGTGCGCCGCAGCCGCTGGTGGAGGAATCGGGCGGGGAAGGCAAAGGTCTGCGGGTGAGCGGAAGCCGGACCGCCCGGGAGGGAATCCCGGCCCCTGCCTCGGAACCGGCGGCCCCGGTGCCCATCCCCAACTGAGCCAAATCGGGAGGAGACGCAATGAATTATCACAAGGTAGCCTTTGAACGGTCCTTCGGGACCCTGGCCCAGCTTCCCCCCTCGGACCTGCCGGAGCTGGTCTTTGCCGGCCGGTCCAATGTGGGAAAGTCCTCCCTCATCAACAAGATCTTCAATCAAAAGCAGCTGGCCCGGGTGAGCGGCGTTCCCGGCAAGACCATCACCATCAACTTCTTCCGCGCCGAGCATGCCCGGTTTGTGGATCTGCCCGGTTACGGCTATGCCCGGAGGGCCCGCAGCGAGCAGGAGCGGTGGTCTCGGATGATCGAGGGCTATTTTGGGGGGGACCGGGACATCCAGCTGGTCATCTCCCTGATGGACCTTCGTCATCCCCCCACGGCGGACGACATCCAGATGGTGAACTACCTGATCGACCGGGAGCTTCCCTTTGTGGTGGTCCTCACCAAGCTGGACAAGCTCAATAAGACCGAGCGCCAGCAGCAGCTGGCCCTGTATCCCCAGGCCCTGCCCTGCGGGGATCAGATCACCTTTCTTCCCCTTTCTTCCAAGACGGGGGAAGGGGTGGAGGACCTTCGGGCCATTATCGACCAGCTGGTGGACCCGCCGGACGAAGAAGAATAACCGGGAGGGGAAGCCTGTCCAACGGGCAGGTTTCCCCTTTTTTTGTTTTACAGTGGCGGACAGCTCCCAAGGGAATTCCTAGTACAGGAGGACAAATTTACATCTTATCCATTTACTTTTCCAATCTAGTATGGTAATATGAAAATAAGACTTCACAATAAAGCGGAGGCGGCGAAATGAATTCTAAGCTGAAAGACTTGAATGTGGAATTCCTGTTTCAGGCGGTGTTGTCGCTGAAGACGATGGAGGATTGTTACAACTTTTTTGACGATCTGTGCACCGTGTCCGAGCTGAAGGCTCTGTCCCAGCGGCTGCAGGTGGCCAAGATGCTGGACGAGCGGAAGGTATACAGCGACATTGTGGCGGCGACGGGGGCCAGCACCGCCACCATCAGCCGGGTGAACCGGTCCCTCAACTATGGGTCGGACGGGTACCGCACCGTCTTTGACCGGATGGCGGCGGACAAATGAGTTACCGAGCCCTTGCCCCGCAGTACGACGCCTTTACCCGGAATGTGGAATACGGCAAGCGGGCGTCCTACTTTCACCAGCTGTTGGGAAGGTACAAGGAGCACTGTTCCCTGGTGGTGGACCTGGGCTGCGGAACCGGCAGCCTCTCGGTGGAGCTGGCCCGCCGGGGATACGATGTGATTGGGGTGGACAACTCCCCCGAGATGCTTTCAATCGCCATGAGCAAGAGCGCCGGGGTGGAGCCGTCCATCCTCTATCTTTGCCAGGACATGGCCCGGCTGGACCTGTACGGCACGGTGGATGCGGTTATCTGTGCCCTGGACACGGTGAACCATGTCACCGACCCCCACAAGCTGGCCCGGGCCTTCGGTCGGGTGGCCCTCTTCCTGGAGCCGGACGGGCTTTTCCTCTTCGATGTGAACACCCCCTACAAGCATCGGGAGGTGCTGGGGGAGAATGTGTTTGTCTATCAGTCGGAGGATGCCTACTGCGTTTGGCAGAACCATCAGCAGGGGCCGCTGGTGGAGATGACCCTGGACATCTTTTCCCAGGAGGAGGACGGCCGCTATACCCGCCAGACCGACACCATCACCGAGCGGGTCTATCCCCGGGAGGAGCTGGAAAGAATGATTCGGGGGGCAGGGCTGGAGCTGCTGGCCGTCTATGGGGACGACACCTTTGCAGCCCCCGACCCCACCGCCCAGCGGGCGATCTATGTAACCAGAAAGGCAGGAGGAAAGTAAAGCGATGGGACAGTTGCTGCGTGCCATTTCCAAGAACGGCGGGGTTGCCTGCTATGTGGCCCAGACCACCGATGTGGTGGCGCAGGCCGAACAGATCCATACCACCAGCGCAGTGGTTACCGCTGCCCTGGGGCGGCTGCTGACCGCCGCTTCCATCATGGGGTCCACCCTCAAGAGCGAGGAGGCCTCGGTAACCCTGCGGATGATGGGGGACGGCCCGGTGGGCGCCCTGATCGCCGTGGCCGACTGGGAGGGGAACGTGCGGGGCTATGCCGCCAATCCGGTGGTGGAGCTCCCCCTCAATTCCTTTGGTAAGCTGGATGTGGGGGGCGCCGTGGGCCATACGGGTACCCTCAGCGTGGTGAAGGACCTGGGAATGGGCGATCCCTATGTGGGCCAGGTGCCGATTGTTTCCGGCGAGATTGCCGAGGACATCACCTCCTATTTTGCCGTCAGCGAGCAGATTCCCACGGTCTGTGCCCTGGGGGTGCTGGTGAACCCGGATTTGACGGTGGCCGCCGCCGGCGGGTATGTGGCCCAGCTGCTGCCGGGGGCCGCCGAGGAGGACATCGCCCGCCTGGAGGCCAACATTCAGAAGATCCCGGCCATCTCCGGCCTCTTTGCCAAGGGGGAGACCCCCGTCCAGGTGATGGAGCGGGTGATGGAGGGGCTGGAGCCCCAGATCCTGGAGGAGGCCCAGGTGGAGTACCGGTGCGGCTGTTCCCGCCAGCGGGTGGAGCGGGCGCTGGCCAGCATCCCCAAGGAGGAATTGCTGGCCATGGCGGAGGACCCCAAGGAGACGGAGGTCTGCTGCCATTTCTGCGACCGGAAGTACTATTTCACCCCCGAGCAGCTGCGGGAGTTGGCAGGTCGGTAAATTTGGCAAAAAACTTGCCAGAACACCTTGACAATCTTCGGTCATTACGCTATAATAAATATCGTCGCTTGCGGGCGACGGTTGATGCGGGTTTAGCTCATCTGGTAGAGCGCCACCTTGCCAAGGTGGAGGTAGCGAGTTCGAGCCTCGTAACCCGCTCCATATGGCGCCATAGCCAAGTGGTAAGGCAGAGGTCTGCAAAACCTTTATTCACCAGTTCAAATCTGGTTGGCGCCTCCAAAAAAGCCCAGCTCATCAGCTGGGCTTTTCTTGTATATCGGCGAAGGGAAACCCCAGAAGGGTCATACCCTTCGGAAGGGAGAGAATTTCACCATGACAGAGATTGTTTCCATCGGCGAGGTGCTCATCGATCTGACCCAGGCAGGGGTCAACAGCCAGGGCATCCCCCTCTTTGCCGCCAACCCCGGGGGCAGCTGCTCCAATCTGGCGGTGGCCGCCGCCCGCTTGGGGGCCAAGGTCTCCTTTGTGGGGAAGGTAGGGCCCGACGGGTTCGGCAGCAGCCTGGTCCAGGTGCTGGAGGAGAATCGGGTGGATGTGTCCGGGGTACGGGTGGGGACCAAGCCCACCACCCTGGCCATTGCCTCGGTGGACGACAAGGGAGAGCGCGACTTTGCCTTTGTGCGGGGGGCGGACTGTGACCTTGCCCTGGAAGAGCTGGATCTGGAGACGATCTTCCAGACCAGGTTCCTCCATTTCAGCTCGGTCTGCCTGTCGGCAGGCGCCTCCCGGGAAGCGACCCTGGCCGCCGCCCATGAGGCCCACCGGCGGGGAGTGCTGGTGAGCTACGATCCCAACTACCGCCCGCCGCTGTGGACAAGCCGGGAGGCCGCCCTCTTCTGGATGGGGGAGCCGTTGGGCGTGGTGGACCTGCTGAAGGTATCGGAGGAGGAACTCCCCCTTCTTACAGGCGGGATTGCGGATCTGGAGGAGGGAACGGCCTTCCTGGCGGAGAAGGGCATCTCCCTCCAGCTGGTGACCTTGGGCAGCCAGGGCGTCTACTACCGGTGGAAGGGGCAAAGCGGCCGCCTGCCCGGTTATCCGGTGACGGTGGCGGATACCATCGGCGCAGGGGACACCTTCCTGGGGGCGGTGCTCAGCCGGCTTGCCAGGCGGGGGGAGAAGCCCCTGGACGGGTTGGAACAGGAGGAGCTGGAGGCCATTCTGGATTTTGCCAATCGGGCCGCCTCTATCGCCTGTTCCCGCAGCGGCGGGATTCCCTCCATGCCTTCCCTGGCCGAGGTGGAAGCAGGGCTGTCCAATGGGAAGAAAGGATGAAGAACCATGGTGTATTATCTTGTCTGCGGGTTGATTCTTCTCAGCGGGGGGATCCTGCTGGGGGGAGCGATTCTGGATTGGGACTGGGTTGCCACCCGGGAAAAGGAGCGGCCGAAGGGGCTGGGCCACTTTGTCTATGAGCAGTTTGGCCGCAAGGGGTACCGCGTCCTCCTGGGGTTCGGCGGCGGCATCTGCCTGGTGACAGGGATTTTTTTGCTGCTGGCTTGACCGTGCTTTCCCGGCAAAAACAAGCGTTTGGGCGTTGCTTTTGCCGGGAAGGCCATATTTCTTGCCCAGCTGGGGAAGAATGATGGGGAAGGGAGCGTGATCCGGATGCTGATGGGCCTGGTGGATGTGGGGTCCAATACCATCCGCCTGGTGGTGGCCAGGCTGGAGAAGGGAACCTTTCAGGAGGTGTTTTCCCAGCGGGAATACGTGGGCCTGGTGGGCTTTGTTGCCGGCGGCCGGCTGGAACCGGCGGGGGAGGAGAAGCTGTTGGAAACCCTCTCCGCCATGGCGGCCCTCAGCCGGATGGCCGGGTGCCAGCGGATCGACGCCTTTGCCACGGCGGCCCTCCGGAAGGTGGAGGAGCCGGCGCCGCTGCTGCGGCGGATCTTCCAGCATACCGGGCTGGAGCTGCGGATCCTGTCGGGCAAGGAGGAGGCCCGGTACGACCTGCTGGGCCTTCGCTGGGAAACCGGCGCCCGGATGGGAACGGGTTTGGACCTGGGCGGCGGGAGCTGCCAGGTCTTTTCCTTTCGGGAGGGGGAGCTGGAGGAAGGGGCCTCTCTCCCCTGCGGGGCGCTGGCCCTCTATCGCCGATTCGTCAGCGGCGTCATTCCCACCAGCCGGGAACGGCGGGCCATCCGCCGCTATGTCCAGGAGGAACTGGCCCGCTGCCCTGCCCTCCAGGGCGCGGGCCGGGGAGGCGTGTGGGGCATGGGGGGAACCGCCCGGGCGGCCCTCAAGGTTTGGCGGGCCCTTTCGGGAGAGGAAGCCTCCCTCACCCTCACCCTCTCCCAGCTGAAGGAACTGGGAGACCTGCCCACCCACATGGGGCTGGAGGGGATCAAGCTGCTGAGCAAGCTGGCTCCCCAGCGGCTCACCAGTCTGCTGCCGGGGGTCGAGGCGCTGCGCTGCATCTTGGAGCATCTGGAGGCCCGAGAGCTGACGGTGCTTCGGTCGGGTGTCCGGGAGGGATATCTGTGGCAGGCGGCCGGTGAAGAAGGGACAGACTAGGGTTGGCCTCCCAAGGGGGAAGACAAAAGGGAGAACCAATTCCCAGGAGAGGGACTTTTTGGCCTTGCCGATTGCCTTGAGCTCTACGGTGCTGTCGTAACGATGCTGGTGCTGGACAACGACCTGACCCAGCGGATTACCGGGGGCGGGATGGAGGACGAAAAATAGCTTCTGGCTGCCGGCCCTGTGGCCGTTTGGTTCGTCTTGCTGGACCCTTTCGCGTGGGGCTGGACTTTCGGCAGGGGCAGTGGTACAATAATACCACTGCGCCTGGAAGAAGGAAGGAATGCCGCATGTATCCAACGAAAAAATGGCTCGCCCTGTGGGAGGAAAGCCGCCCCCTCCTCCAAAGCCCCTCCCCCCTGGGGGAGTACTTTGCCGCCGGGGAGCTGAATGGCCGCCGCCTGGCCCTCCTGCCCATGGGGAACCTTTCCCTGCCCACTGGCCAGCTGCTGGCCGGGGACCCCTTCTACTATTTGGATTGTCCCGATGCCCTGCCCTATTACCAGCCCCGGCCGCTGCCCACGGGGGAATTCCCCGTGCAGGCGGCGGTGCTGCTTCCCCAGGAGGGGGACGAGGGGGACTGGCCCCGGTACGCCGCCGTGGAGGTGATCTTCCGGGAGAAGGAGGCGGTCCGCTATGAGGAGGCCCTGCTGGGCAGCGAGGAGCTGGACCGGCTGGAGGAAGGGCAGTACTTCGGCTTTGATGTGAACAGCGGCCTGGCAGCCATCTGCGATCAGGAAACCCAGGAGGCCTACCGGCTGTTCTGCGACCGGTGGTACCGCCGGAATCCCCAGGGGGACCTGTGCCGGGACTATTTTGAGCCCCTCTTTGCCCAAAGCTACCGCGCCGCTCCCCTCTACCAGCGGGAACAGGGGGACTGGATCAGCTGGACGGTGCCGGGCACCCAGCTGACCATGCCCATCTTCCAAAGCGGCTATGGGGACGGGGCCTACCCGGTCTACTTCGGCTACGACGAGGAGGGGGAGATCTGCCGGCTGGTGGTCCAGTTTATCGACCTGTCCCAGCCGGAGGAGCATCCCTCCGACCAGCTTTCCCTGGCGGATTTTGACCACCAGCCCGGCCTGTCGGAGGGGGAGATCCGCCTTCCTCAGTGGGACGAGCTGTTCGGCTGCTGCGGCCCCTACACCCTCCTGCTGAATACCGACCTGGACCACCCCCTGGACCGGTTTACCGCCGTCCAGCTGGGGGGATACGACTATCTTGTCCGCTATCAGCAGCCCATTGCCCGGGCAATCCTGGAGGGGCTGTGGAAAGAATACCCCCGCCTGCGCCGCCGTTCCCCCTGGGAGGGGGCGGAGAAGAGACGCCGCCTGCCCCCGGTCAAGAAGGCGGAGGAGCTGGCGCGGCTGCTGCGGCCGGTGACGGTGGTTCTTCACGACCAGTGCTGGGACGGCCTGCCCTATGTGGGGGTGGAGTTCCGCTGCACCTGGGACCCCAAGTTCGGCTTTGGAGTGATGCTGTGGGAGGACCAGATTGTGGCCATGGGAGGGGCGGAAACCGCCATCCTCAGCTCCATTGCCCGCAAGGATCTGGACGCCCAGCGGAGTGCCTTCCAGCCCCATACGGAGGAATTGTAGCCGGGCCCCCTGCCTTCGGCTGTTCTTTGTGCAGATCGACGCGCGGGTGGTCGAGAAGGAGACTCCCAATTTCGGAAGCATTGGTGGAGTGTTGATCGAAAAGGAGGCTGACCGGAATGACCAAGCGAGTACTGGCAGCGGTCCTGGCGGCCGGCATACTGGCCGCTGCCGGATGCGGGCGGGAACCGCTGTCCCGGGAGGATGCCGCCGCACCATCCACAATATCCCTGGAATCCTCTGCCGCCGGGGAACCTTCCCCAGGGGAAACGGCTTCCTCTTCCCAAGAAGGGTCGGCCCCTGTTTTGGAATCTTCGGCTCCTGAGGAGGCCGTCGATGGGGAAGAACCGGTCTATTACTGGACTGCGGACCCGGATCGCCGGGAACGCCTGGAGACGCTCCAGGGAAAACAGGATCTGACCGATCCGGAGATCCTGGAGCTGGCCGGGTATCTGACCGAAAAGGCCCTCTACCTGACATACCTGGGCTATGGGGACACCATCTATGGGACCGACCGCGTCCCCCTTTCCCGGCAGCAAGAGGAAGCAGACGAGCCGGAACGGATGGAAGTGCCCTATGGGGACCAGACCTTGGTTTTCTACCGGGTCCACCATCTCCCATACACCGATTGTGGGGAACTGTGGAGGGAGATTATCACCGTGTTTGCTCCGGAGACAGCCGAACGGGAGCTGGCGAGCCTCTTTTATAACGACGAGACGGGCCGGGGAATCTACAAGGATCTGGACGGCAAGCTGTATGTCATGGGACAGGAGAGCGTGGGCACCATCGCAAAAACATACGCGTGGGACCTGGATACGGCGGAGATTGTGGACATTTCCCCTGACAGCATCCGTCTGCAGATGGAGGTTACCCTCCGGGAACGCTGGAGCGATACCCTGGAGCTAACCTACCAGGAGGGAAGGTGGCTGTTGGGAGACAGCTATTTTGCCTCGGCGGAAACGTGACCCTCTGCGGCGGGAATCTTGGTGGTGATACCACCTCGGGTTTGTAGATTGCTGCCGCGGGCAGAGCAAAGATGATGGGCCGGGAACCTGCTGCTGCAGGTTCCCGGCCCATGATGCAGGAGGGGGTTATTGCGGAAAGAGAGAAGCGGCCGCCACCCGGTCCAGCGATTCCCGAAGGCCCTTTGCCTCCTCGGCTGCCTGTTCCAGCTGGGCGTGGAGAAAGGCGAGAAGCTGCTGGATCTGCCCCTCCGTCTCCTGGGCCTGCTGCTGGGACTGGTCGATCCGGTGGGCGACGGCCCAATCGGCCAGCAACCCGTCGAAGAAATAATCGGCAAACCGGAGGAAGCCGTCGATCCGGACGGAGATCTCCGCCTTCAGGTGGACGTCGGCCAGCTCTGCCTGGAAGCGGTGCAGCTGCTGCTGGAGCTGCTGGGCCGCTGCCTGGGCCTCGTCCAGGCGGAAATGCTTGGCAAGGCCGGCAATCACCCCTCCCCCCAGGAGATCGCAGGTGGACCAGCCCTCGGCGTCGGCTAACAGGCGGAGAAGCTCCTGGGCGGTGGACAGTGCCTCCTGCCCGGCGGCAGCCGCCTCCTCCAGCTCCTGCCGGCGGGCTTCCTGGGCGGCCAGGCGCTGCTCCAGCGCCAGAATTTCCGCCGCGGCTTCTCCCCCTGCCCTTTTGAGGGCGGCTCGTTTCTCCTCCAGCCCCTGGGCGTAGGCCTCCTTGCAGCCGGAAAGGCGTTGCAGCTCCGCCTCCCGGCGGGCCAGCTCCTGCTCCACCCCTTCCCGCTCCCGGCGGGCGGTCTCCCACTTTACCCGGGCAGCGAGGGCCTCCAGCCGCTCTTGGTCCAGCTTTTCTTCCTTCCTGCCGGCGATGGCGTAGAAGAGAGCGGAGAGGGTGGCCCCCTCCAGCCGGTCCACATCCCCTTCCTCCTGTTCCAGGATGGTTCGCAGCCGTTTCTCGGCCTCGCTCAGCTCCTGGAGCTGGCGGCGCAGCTCCTCCACCATGGCTCGCAGCTGCTGCTGACGGGCCACCTGTCTTTGCAGGTCTTTCAAGGTACAATCGTCCATCCCCGTTCCTCCCCTCGATGGCTTCTGCCTCCTTTCTAGCAGGTGAGGAAGAAGTTGGCAACTGGAAACATAAGGAGCGGCGGCAGCCTGCAAAAAATCCCCGGCCGGAGGAGGCCGGGGACAGGGAATGGATCAATCTTCGGCTTGTTTTTCCACCCGGGCGCCGGTGGAGGCCAGGTCCTCCCAGAAGGCGGGATAGGACTTGTTCACCGCCTGGGCGCCGGTGATGGTCACCGGCCGGCGGCAGCAGGTGGCGGCCACGGCCAGGCTCATAGCGATCCGGTGGTCGTTGTGGCAGGAGACGGTGCAACCCCCCTCCAGCGTCTCGCCCCCTGTGATCCGGATCTCGTCCTCGGTGGAAGAAAGGCGGGCGCCCATCCGGCGCAGCTCTTCCTCCATGGCGGCGATCCGGTCACTCTCCTTGAGGCGGAGCCGCCCCGCATGGCAGATCCGGCTCTCGCCTTGGCAAAAGACGGCCAGGGCGGTCAGGATGGGGCCCAGATCGGGACAGTCGGCCAGGTCGATCTCTCCCCCTGTCAGAGGGGCGGGGGTGACGGCGAACCCGTCGGGCAAAGGCACCACCCGGGCGCCGAAGGCGGCCAGATGGGAAAGAAAGACCTTGTCCCCCTGGGAGGAATCGGGGCGCAGGCCGGTGCAGCGGATGGGCCCGTTCAGGGCGCCCAGCGCCCCCCAGAAGGCCGCCTGGGAGTAGTCTCCTTCCACGGCGGCTTCCCCCAGGGCGCGGTAGGCCTGCCGCCCGGGGATGGACAGGGTGTGGGCATCCTCCCAGGAGGCCTCAATGCCGAACCGGGCCAGCATGTCCAGGGTCATCTGGATGTAGCTGCGGGACTCCACCGGGGGGAGAAGCTCCAGCCGGGAATCCCCCGGCAGGAGGGGAAGGGCGTAGAGAAGACCGGTGACAAATTGGGAGCTGACATCCCCCCGCAGCCGGTAAACGCCGGCCCGGAGAGGGCCCCGGAGGGTGATCCCCGCCGCCTCCTGCCGGAAGGGAAGCCCCTGCTCCGCAAAGAGATCCCGGTAAACCCCTTGGGGGCGTTCCAGCAGCCGGGGGGAGCCGGTGAGGGTGGCCTCCCGGCCGGTAAGGGCGCACAGCGGAATCAAAAACCGCAGGGTGGAGCCGGACTCCCGGCAGGGAAGGGAGAAGGGGCCGTCGGCATGGGGGCCGCCCCTTCCGGTTACCCGGGCCCAATCCTCCCCCGTTTCCACCTGGGTTCCCAGGACGCGGAGGCAGTCGATGGTGGCCAGGATATCCTGGGACCAGGCCAGGGGCCGGACCAAGGTCTCCCCATGGGCCAGCCCGGCGGCCAGCAGCACCCGATGGGCAGCGCTTTTGGAAGGGGGGGCCTGGACGGTCCCCTGGCAGCGGGAGGGGAAGACCCGCACCTCCATTACAGGTCCCTCCCGATTACCTGGGCAATTTTGCGTCCCTTCTCGATGACCGAACGGAAATTGGCCGGCTTAAGGGACTGGGCCCCGTCGCTCCAGGCGTGTTCCGGGTCGTTGTGGACCTCGATGATCAACCCGTCCGCCCCGGCGGCGATGGCGGCCAGAGACATGCTCTCCACCAGCTGCCAGTTGCCGGTGGCGTGAGAGGGGTCGATGATGATGGGAAGGTGGCTGCGCTGCTTGATGATGGGCACCACGCTCAGGTCCAGGGTGTTGCGGGTGTACTTTTCAAAGGTGCGGATTCCCCGCTCGCAGAAGATGACGTTCTCGTTGCCCCCGTCCATAATGTATTCGGCGGCCATGATCCACTCCTCGATGGTGTTGGCCAGGCCGCGCTTCAGCAGGACCGGCCGGTGCATCTTGCCCACCGCCTTCAGCAGGTCAAAGTTCTGCATGTTCCGGGCGCCGATCTGGACCAGGTCCACGTTCTCTTCAAACTCGTCGATCTTGTCGATGCTCATCAGCTCGCTGACGATGGGCAGGCCGGTGGCCTCCCGGGCCTCCCGCAGGTAGGCAATCCCTTCGGACCCCAGGCCCTGGAAGTTGTAGGGGGAGGTGCGGGGCTTGTAGGCGCCGCCCCGCAGCATGGAGCCGCCGGCCGCCTTGACCTCCCTGGCAATCTCCAGGAGGGGTTCCCGGCCTTCCACCGAGCAGGGCCCGCCGATGACCACGATCCTTTCCCGTCCGCCCACCTTGACGCCGGAGACATCCACCACGGTGTCCGCCTCGTGGAACAGGCGGTTGGCCCGCTTGTAGGGGGCGGCCACCCGCTGGACGTTGTCCACATAGGGGTTGGCGGCGATGATCTTTTCGTCCACGCCGGTGGTGTCGCCCACCACGCCGAAGACGTTGTAATCGGTGCCGCGGATCAGGGTGACCGACAGTCCCTTGGCTTCCAGGTTCTTGACGATTTTATCCGCTTCCGCCTGGGGAGCGGTTTTTTTCATGGTAATAATCATAACAACAATCTCCTCGCACAAATAAGATAAGGGTTGGACTGCGCCCGGTGGGCGCGGGGAAGATGGATGCGCTTATCTGCCGGCGAGGCGAATAAAGAAGTCGGTCGCCGTCCTGGCTGCCCGGTCCTGATCCTGGGCGTTGTCAATTTTCCCGTCGCTGCATCCCTCATACAGAGGAAGCCGCTCCTCCCGCATCTGTGCCAGCGCTTCCCGGCTGCAGGAGAGGGGACGGTTGGGGTCTACCTCCAGGGTGTCCAGAGGGCGGTCCAG
The DNA here is from genome assembly GCA_904387055.1 of Candidatus Heteroruminococcus faecigallinarum. Lineage (GTDB taxonomy): Bacteria > Bacillota > Clostridia > Oscillospirales > Ruminococcaceae > Heteroruminococcus > Heteroruminococcus faecigallinarum. The sequence goes on from CAJFKV010000004.1 coordinate 51,078, forward strand.
CCACAGGACCACCCCGTTCTGCCGCAGGGAGAACCAGTTTTCCCGGTCCTTCACAATGCCGCCGCCGGTGGCGATCACCGGCCCGCCCCGCTTGGTGACGCGGGCGCAGAGGTCCCGCTCCATCCGGCGGAAGGCGGCCTCCCCCTCTTCGGCAAAGATCTGCCGGATCGGTTTGCCGGCTTCCTGCTCCAGCAGGGCGTCCAGGTCGAGGAATTCCCGGTTCAGCTCCTTGGCCATCAGCCGCCCCACGGTGGTCTTGCCGGCGGAGGGCATCCCTACCAGCACCGGGCTGGTGAGGGAGATCTTCAACCGGCGGTAGATCTCCTCCATCCGGCTGTCCTCGATGGGCCGGCCGGTAAAGAGCTCCGCGGCGGCCTTGGCTTGTCCCACCAACATCCGCAGGCCGCCGGCGGCGGGGATCCCCCGCCTCTGCGCCTCCAGGACCAGCCGGGTGGCCAGCGGGTTGTAGACCACATCCACCACCCCTTCCAGGGCGGGGAACCGGTCCAGGTCCACCAGGCAACCGCCGTTGTCCGGGTACATCCCGGCGGGGGAGACGTTCACAAGAAGGTTTACCCCGGGCTGTTCCATGGCATCCTCATAGGAAAGACAGCCATCCCGGCCGGAGCGGCTGGCCACCAGCACCTGGGCGGCCCCCAGATCACGGGCCACCGCCGCCGCCGTGCGGCAGGTGCCGCCGCTGCCCAGCAGGAGAACTTTTTTCCCCTCAAAGGCGAGGTCCAGGTGCCGGACCAGGTACAAAAAGCCGTCGTAATCGGTGTTGTACCCGGTGAGGGAACCGTCCGGCTCCTTGACGATGGTATTGACGGCGCCGATGGCCTGGGCGCGGCTGTCCAGACGGTCCAGGTAGGGGATGACCGCCTGCTTGTAAGGAATGGTGACGTTGATCCCCCGAAAGTCCCGCGCCTCCATAAAGGCGGGGAATTCCTCCCGGGAAAGGGGGCGCAGCTGGTAGTCGTAGCCGGCCAGCTGCTGATGAATGGGCTGGGAAAAGCTGTGGCCCAGCCGCTCGCCGATGAGTCCGTATTCCATGAAATCGTCCAATCTGCCGCCCTGCGGCCTGAGAATGTGAAAAGAAGATAGCTGATTATACCCCCAAATCGGGCCCCCTGTCAAATGCCCGGGGGAACCCTTCCAGCTGCCACAGGGTGCCGAACCGGCGGCAGCACAGGTCGCAGAGGCCGAAGGCCACCACACTGTCCACCACCACCCGGGCCCGGTGGATGATGGCCGGGTCGTGCCGGCCCTGGATCACCAGGGTGGCGTTTTCCCGGCGGGCGTAGTCCACCGTCTGCTGGGGCTTGTAGATGGAGGGGGTGGGCTTGACGGCCGTCCGCACCAGGAGAGGCATTCCGTTGGTGATGCCGCCGTTGATCCCTCCGTTGTGGTTGGTGGCGGTGCGGATGCGGCCGCCGTCCATCTGGAAGGGATCGTTGGCCTGGCTGCCCCGCAGGTCGCTCATGGCAAACCCCAGGCCGAACTCCACCCCCTTTACCGCCGGAACGCTGAAGAGGAGGGAGGCCAGGACGCTTTCCACCGAGTGGAAGAAAGGTTCGCCCACCCCGGTGGGCAGGCCGGTGACCGCCGTCTCCAGCACGCCCCCCACCGAGTCTCCCTCCAGCCGGGCCGCCTCGATGGCGGCGGCCATGGCATCCCCTTGTTCCCGGTCCAGAACCGGGAAGGGGGCCTGGTCCAGGGCGGCGATGGCTTGGGTCAGCTGGGGCTCGCCGGAGGGGAAAGGACGGTCGTCCACCCCGGCGCACCGGGCGATGTGGGTCCCGACCCGGATCCCCTTGGCCGCCAGGATCTGGAGCATCACCGCCCCTGCCGCCACCAGGGGAGCGGTAATCCGGCCGGAAAAATGGCCCCCGCCCCGGTAATCCTGGAATCCCCCGTACTTTTCAAAGGCGGTAAAATCCGCGTGGGAGGGACGCAGCAGCGTTTTGGTGGCCTCGTAGTCCCGGCTGTGCTGCTGCTGATTGCGGATCAGAAGGCAGAGGGGGGAGCCGGTGGTGTGCCCCTGGAAAAAGCCGCTTTGAATCTCCACCTGGTCCCCCTCCTGGCGGGCGGTGGAGAGGCGTCCCTTGGCCCGCCGCTTCTCCATCTGGGCCTGGAGCTGGTCCAGATCCAGGGGGATGCCCGCCGCCAATCCGTCGATGACCACCCCGATGGCGGGGCCGTGGCTCTCCCCAAAGAGGGAGAGGTGAATGCTGTCCCCGATGCTGCTGGTCATATCCACGCCTCCTCAAACAAAATCTGCCGCACCCGTTCCAGGGGGACGGTGTCCAGCCGGGCCTGCCCCAGCCGGGGAACCTTCACCAGCGTGATGGTCCCGTTCCCCTGGGATTTTTTGTCCTTGTGGACCGCCTCCCAGATGGCCTCCCGGTTGAAGCTGCCGCCGGTGGGCAGGGACAGGCGCTGGAAGATTTTGATCGTCCGCTCCCGAAGAGCCGGGTCCTCGATCATGGGCAGCATCCCCAGGGCCACGCATTCCCCGTGGTAGAGCCCCCCCAGCTGGAGGGAGCTCTCGATGCCATGGCCCAGCGTGTGTCCGAAGTTGAGGATGGCCCGCAGGGAGTGCTCGGTTTCGTCCTGCTCCACCACCCGCCGCTTCACCTCCAGGGAACGGCGGACGATGGAGGCAAGGTCCAGGGTCTCCTCCTCAAAGAGGGCGAAGAGCTGGGGATCGGCAATAAGCCCCGCCTTCACCGCCTCGGCCAGACCGTTGGACAGCTGGCGGGGCGGGAGGGTATCCAGGGCGGACAGGTCGGCGATGACCGCCTTTGGCTGGTAGAAGGCCCCCACAATGTTCTTGACCCCGCAAAGGTCCACCGCCACCTTGCCGCCGATGCTGCTGTCGATCTGGGCAAGGGCGGTGGTGGGGATGTTGATGAAGTCGATCCCCCGCATGTAGCTGGCCGCCGCAAAGCCGGCCAGGTCCCCCATGACGCCTCCGCCCACCGCAATCAGGCAGTCCTTCCGGGTGAAGCTGTACCGGAGCAGCTCCCGGCAGATCCGTTCAAAATAGGGGAGGGTTTTGGTGGATTCCCCCTGGGGAAGGACCAGCCGGCGCCCCTGGGGGCACTGGTCCAGAACCGCCTGGGAAAGCTGGGAGGGGACGCCGTCGTCGGTGACCACCAGAACCTGGCGGTCCAGGTTGACCAGCTGGTGAAGACGGCCGATGGCCCCCCGTTCCAGGGTGATGTCGTAGCTGCGTGTTCCAAGGTGGACGGTGATGGTCAAGGAAATTCCTCCTTTTTCAATAGGAATGCCGATGGTTCAGGCGGCGCGGGCGTTACCGGTCGTAGATTCCCAGCACCCGCAGGTGGGAGCAGGCGGGACGGATCGCCTCCAGCAGGGCTTCTCCCTCCGGGGAGTGGAGCCGTCCCACCACCTCCACATAAAAGAAATACTGCCAGGGGGTACTGTGCATGGAGCGGGATTTGATGCTTTCCAGGTTGAATCCCCGCTGGGCAATGATCTGAATAACCTTGGCCAGGCTTCCCGGGTCGTGGCTGAGGGCAAACAGGAGGCTGAACCGGTTGCCGTCCAGAGGCAGGTTCTTGCTGATGACGGCAAACCGGGTGGTGTTCTCGGCGCTGGTGTTGATGGCGGGCACCAGGACCTCCAGGCCGTAGAGATCGGCCGTCTCGGCGGAGGCGATGGCTCCCTTGGAGGGGTCCCCCTCCTCGCTGATGTATTTGGCGGCCAGGGCGGTGTCTCCGTAGGGAACCGGCTCCAGCCCCAGGTCCCGCAGGAACTTTTGGGACTGGGCCAGGGCCTGGGGATGGGAATAGACCTGGCGGATCTCCTCCAGCCGGGCCCCCTTGCAGGCCAGCAGGTTCTGGACAATGGGCTGGTCATAGATAGCGGTGATGTAGCAGTCGTGGGCCCACAGCAGCTCCAGCACGTTGCCCACGTCGCCAGTAAAGGAATTCTCGATGGGGATAACCCCATAGGCAATCTCCCCCTGGTCCAAAGCGTCGAATACCGCCTCGAAGCTGGGGTAGCTGGCGATCCGCCCGTGGGGGAAGAGATGGCGGGCGGCAATGTCCGAAAAAGCACCGGTCACCCCCTGGTACCCCACCGTGTCCCGGTGGAGCAGCCGGGCCTGGTACTGTTTGGAGAGGCCCATCAGATGGACGATGAAATCGGTGTAATAGTCCATCAGGGCAGGATTCTGAATCCGCTGGCTGTTGCGGGCAATGACCTCCTGCTCCCGTCCGGAATCCAGAATCTCCAGATGATGTTCCTGCTTGTACCGGATGATGGTCTCCACCGCGGCCATCCGGCGCTCAAACAGACCGGCCATCTCCTGGTCAATCTCGTTGATCTGCCCGCGGGCAGCTTCCAGGGAATTCATAGGGGCTTCCTCCTGTCGTGATAAAATAGGGGCCGGCTTGGCAGGGCCCCGGGACGGGGAAATCGTCAAAGGGGAAAGGCCCCCGGGCGATATTCTGCCGGTAGTCTCTTCGCCCGGCAGAATCTTGGGGCCAATGGGAGAGGAGCGCCTTCCCCACGTCCAAATCGTCTTTGACAGTATTATACCATAGATCGATCCCCGGCGATGGGTCGGAAAACAGACGGGAAAATAGAAAAACTCGCCACATAGGCGGCTTTTTTAAGTTACAATGTCTGAAAATACCCTCCCATCCATAAAAAATCCCCCTGGGGAGGCGAGCTCTCCAGGGGGGCGAGAGGGGTTCTCTCGGGAAAAACAGAGTCGACGGTCAGCCGCCGTATTGCAGGACGGGCTTCCGGGCGGCCTGGACCTCGTCCAGGCGGCCCACCGGCGTGGCGGCGGGGGCGCTGTGGAGGGCCTGGGGGTCGTCGTAGGCCAGCTGGTGCAGCCTGCGGAAGACCTCAATGGCCTGGTCCATAACCTCTTTGCATTCGGTTTCGGTGGGCTCCACCATCAGCGCCTCGTGGACGATGAGGGGGAAATACATGGTGGGGGGATGGATCCCGTTGTCCAGCAGCCCCTTGGCCACATCCAGGGCGGAGACGCCGGTCTCTTTCTTCAGCTTCTCCAGGCTCATGACAAATTCGTGCATGCACCGGTCCGGGTAGGGCATGGGGTACAGGTCCTCCAGCCGGGACTTCATGTAGTTGGCGTGGAGAACCGCATACCGGGCCACCTGGGGAATGCCTTCTTCTCCCAGGGTGAGCAGATAGGCCAGGGCCTTGACCACCACCAGGAAGTTGCCGTAGAAGCTGCGCACCTTGCCGATGGAGTGGGCCGGCTGGACCAGGTCCAGGGTTTCCGGGTCCACAACCGGGCCGGGAAGGTACGGGGCCAGGAAGTCTTTGCAGCCCACCGGCCCGCTGCCGGGGCCGCCGCCCCCGTGGGGGGTGGAGAAGGTCTTGTGCAGGTTCAGGTGGACCACGTCGAAGCCCATGTCCCCCGGGCGGACAATCCCCACCACCGCGTTCAGGTTGGCCCCGTCGTAGTAGTTGAGGCCTCCCGCCTGGTGGACAATCCGGGTAATCTCCAGGATGTTCTTGTCAAAGAGGCCCACCGTATTGGGGTTGGTAAGCATCAGGCCGGCGGTATCGTCGCCCACTGCCTGCCGAAGGGCCTCCAGGTCCACACACCCGTCGGGAGACGAGGGAATGTTGACCACCTGGAAGCCGGCCATGGCGGCACTGGCAGGGTTGGTGCCGTGGGCCGAGTCGGGAACCAGGATCTCGTTGCGTTTTTCGTCCCCCCGCAGGGTGTGGTACTGCTTGATCAGGAGCAGGCCGGTAAATTCCCCGTGGGCGCCGGCGGCCGGCTGGAAGGTCATCCGGTCCATGCCGGTAACGGCGCAGAGATACTTCTCGGCCAGGGCCAGGACCTCCAGACAGCCCTCCACCGTCTCCCGGGGCTGCAGGGGATGCACCTGGGCAAAGCCAGGGAGGGAAGCGGCGTATTCGTTGATCTTGGGGTTGTACTTCATGGTGCAGGAGCCCAGGGGGTAGAACCCGTCGTTGACCCCGAAGGTATGCTGCATCAGCTGGGTATAGTGGCGGCTCAGCTCGCTCTCGGTTACCTGGGGCAGGTCCAGAGGCTTCTGTCGACGGTCTTTTTCCTCCAAGGCGACTTCCGGCACGTCGCAGGGGGGAAGCAGGTCCAGCCGTCGGCCCTCCTGCCCCCGTTCAAAGATCAGTTTCATCGCTGCACGCCTCCTTTCACCAGCTGGAGCAGCCGGTCCATCTCCTCCTTGGTGTTTGCCTCGGTGCAGCACCAGAGCATCTCCCGTTCCCCAAGGGGGTAGCCGCTCAGGATGCCTTCCCGGCCCAGGAACGCCTCCACCTCCAGGGCGGGAACGGGGGTCCGGGTGACAAATTCATGGAAGAAGGGCTTGGCATAGACCAGGGGGAAGCCGGCCTCCGCCAGCCCCTTTTGCAGGTAGGACGCCTTGGAGGCGCACTGGAGGGCCGCCTGACGCAGGCCGTCCGGCCCCATTGCCGCCAGGTAAACGGCGGCGGTCATGGCGCAGAGGGCCTGGTTGGAGCAGACGTTGCTGGAGGCTTTTTCCCGCCGGATGTGCTGTTCCCGGGCCTGGAGGGTGAGGACGTAGCCCCGCTGCCCCCGGTTGTCCACCGTCTCGCCCACAATCCGTCCCGGCAGCTTCCGGGTGAGGGAGGAGACGCAGGCCATAAAGCCCAGATAAGGCCCGCCGAAGGAAAGGGGCATTCCCAGGGGCTGGCCCTCGCCCACGGCGATGTCGGCGCCGTATTCCGCCGGGGTTTTCAAGATGCCCAGGGAGATGGGGTTCACCCCCATGAGGAACTTCCCGCCCGCCTGGTGGACAGCGTCCCCCAGGGCCTGGGCATCCTCCAGAATGCCGTAGAAGTTGGGGTGCTGGAGGTAGAGGCAGGCGGTGCTGCCGCCGGCATGGGCGCGGACAAATTCCAGGTCGGTCTCCCCGTCCTTGACCGGTACCACCACACATTCCATCCCGTTGCCGAAGCAATAGGTCTGGATGGTGCGGATGGTGTCCGGGTGGGCGGCGCCGGATACCAGGACCTGGGTCCGCTTCCGGTCGCGGCACATGGCGACCCCTTCCGCCGCGGCGGACGCCCCGTCATACAGGGAGGCGTTGGAGGCGTCCATCCCGGTGAGGCGGCAGATCATCGTTTGGTATTCAAAGATCGACTGGAGAACCCCCTGGCTGATTTCCGCCTGGTAGGGGGTGTAGGCGGTGACAAACTCCTCCTTGCTCACCACCGAGCGGACGATTTCCGGAATATAGTGGCGGTAGGCGCCCGCCCCCCGGAAGACGGAGGGGTACACCTTGTTCTTTCCCGCCAGGGTTTCCAGCAGGGTCCGCACCTCCATCTCCGAGCGGCCTGCCGGCAGGCCGCATCCGCCGTGGATCTTTACCTCCTCGGGAATCTGGGAGAAGAGGTCATCGATGGAGGAAACCCCGATGGAGGCCAGCATCTCCTCCCGTTCCCGGTCGGTTGTCGGTATATAACTTCCCATCTGCGTGCTCCTTTTTCCTTAGGCGTCGGCCTCTTCCAGTTCTTTTTCCACGTGGGCCTCATAGGCGGCGGCGTCCATCAGATCCTCCCGGCCGGTCACCGCCTCCACCCGGATGAGCCACGCCTCATAGGGGGACTCGTTGATGGTCTCGGGGGCGTCCAGCAGGGCCTCGTTCACCTGGGCGACGGTGCCGGTGACCGGGCTGTACACATCGGACACCGCCTTGACCGATTCCACGTCGGCGAAAACTTCCCCGGCGGTGACCGGGTCCCCCACCTGGGGCAGGTTGACAAACACCAGATCCCCCAGTTGGTCCTGGGCATGGTCGGTGAGGCCGATCTCCACCAGGCCGCCGTCTTCCTTGATCCACTCGTGGGACTTGCTGTACTGCAGATTGCTGGGAATGTTCATTACGCTCTCTCCTTTTTATAAAATGGCATCGAAACAACTTCGGCTTCTACTTCCCGGCCCCGCACCAGGGCGGTTACCTTGGTGCCCGGCTGGGTGTAGGGCATCTCCAGAAGGGCCATGGCCACCGGCCGCCCCAGGAAGGGGCAGTGGGTGCCGGAGGTGCTGGCGCCAATCTCCCGTCCGTCGGCCAGAATGGGGGTGTGCTCCCGGACGATCCCCCGGCCGTTTACCTGGAGACCAACCCGCTTGCGGGCGAGGGGGAGATGCTCCTGGATCCCCTCCTTGCCGATGAAGGAGTCCTTATTCATCTTGACGGCAAAGGCCAGGTCGGCTTCCAGGGGGGTGATGGTCTCGTCCATCTCGTGGCCGTAGAGGGGCATGGAGGCCTCCAGGCGCAGGGTGTCCCGGGCGCCCAGGCCGCAGGGGATGAGCCCATCGTCCTTTCCGGTTTCCAGCAGCAGGTTCCACAGCTCCGGGGCCCGGCCCGCCTCCAGATAGAACTCGAAGCCGTCCTCGCCGGTGTAGCCGGTCCGGGAGATGACGCAGGGGATGCCCCCTACCTCCCCGTCAAAGACGGCGTGGTAGTATTTGGCGGGGATCTTCCCGGCAGGGGCCAGCCGCTCCAGGATGGCCTGGGCCTTTGGCCCCTGGAGGGCGATCTGGGCGATGGCGTCCGACCGGTCCTCCAGCTGTACCTCTCCGAACTGATGATCCTTCATCCACTGGAAATCCTTGTCCTTGTTGGCGGCGTTGACCACGATGAAATAATCGTTCTCTTTCACCTTGTAGACGATCAGATCGTCCACGATGCCGCCGTTTTCATAGCACATGGGGCTGTACCGGGCTTGTCCGTCCTCCATGCCGGTAAAATCGTTGGTCATCAGCCGCTGCAGATTGGCCAGCGCGTCCCGGCCCCGGCAGAGGATCTCCCCCATGTGGGAGACGTCAAACAGGCCGGCCTGCCGGCGGACGGCCAGATGCTCGGCGACAATGCCGGACGAGTACTGGATGGGAAGCAGGTATCCGGCAAAGGGGACGATTTTGCCGCCCGCCGCCACATGGCAGTCGTAAAGGGGTGTTTTGTGTTCCATGGGTGCCCTCCTGTAACGATGGATTGGGGAAGGGAGGGGGAAGCCCCTTCCTTCCGCCGGGTGTACAAAAACAAAAACAGAGACAAACACACGGCCAACCATCAGGCTGGGCCGGTGCTCGTCTCTGTCGTCTTACCTGAAAGATTTACTTCGTCGGTACGTTTCCGTTTTCCAGAGCTTCGTCGGGATCTGATCTTTTTGCCTGAGAGTTTCGTGGCGTTGCCCCTTCGGCGCTGCACAAGGCAGTCTCTCTCAGATCCTTCATCCGAATATGAATTTCAGCACCCCCAGTATAGTGGATGCCTGGAAGTTTGTCAACGGAAAATGTGTTTTTTATATATATTTACATATAGATATGGATGGTTTTTTGAGATATTTACTGATATCCGGAGGGGGTCCCTTGATTAAGGACCCCCTCCGGCAGGGGGATGCCGGGGAGGGCCTAACGGAAGGGAGCAAACGGAACGTTACTTGGTGACGCAGTTGGAGGCGGGAAGATCAAAGGAGGGGTTGAACGCATAGAAATTGCGGCTGTCCAGCTTGCTTTGCACAATGCCCAGCGCCTCGCCGAACCGCTGGAAATGGACAATCTCCCGCTCCCGCAGGAACTTGATGACATCCCGGACATCCGGGTCGTCCACCAGGCGGAGGATGTTGTCATAGGATAAGCGAGCCTTTTGTTCAGCGGCCAGGTCCTCGGTCAGGTCGGCGATGGTATCGCCAGTAGAAGCAAGTGTGTCGGCGCTGAACGCCATACCGGAGGCCCCTTGGGGATAGATGCCGGTGGTGTGGTCCACAAAGTAATCGGAGAACCCCTGGGCCTTGATCTCTTCCGGAGTCAGCTCCCGGGTCAGCTGATAAAGAATGGCGCTCACCATCTCCACATGCGCCAATTCTTCGGTTCCCACGTCGGTCAGGATGCCGATCACCTCGTCATAGGGCATGGAGTACCGCTGGCTCAGGTACCGGGTGGCGGCGCCCAGTTCCCCATGGGGGCCGCCCAGCTGGCTGATGATGACCTTGGCCATGGCGGCGTTTGGCTGGGAGATTTTCACAGGATATTGCAGTTTCTTCTCATAAATCCACATGGCTCACACCTCACAATCCGGATTTTCCCAGGGCCAGGGGCCGTCGATCCAGTTCCAGTGGCCGCTTGTAGCGCTTTCGCTGACGACGAGAGGACCGTACTTCTCTACATAGGCCTGGTTGGCAGCCTTGCGGACGGCAAGGTACTTTTGATAGTAGGCCATAGCGTCGGCGTTATCGGGGTGGGTGTCCAGGAAGAGGGCGGCCTCGTGGAGGATAAAATCACAGATCCGCACCCGGTTCAGGAGAACCTCCTGGTCGGTCATGGTGCTCTTTTTGCGGTTAGCCACGGGGAAGCGCCTCCTCTCCGATCCAGGGAAGATCCAGACTCCGAAACAGCGTCCCCCTCGCAAGGGCCACGTCCGGCTCATAGAGCTGGTCCCAGGGTTGGGAAGGGACGTATGCCATGGCGAGGGCAAAGGTGGGATAGGCAAAGCAGGACTGATCCTGCGGGGCGGTGGAATTGGCAGAAAGATCCGTCACAGAAAAAACCTCCGTTTCCATGGTGTGGAGGGCGAAGGGGCCCTCTTACCAGTAGAGTATGACCAGGAGCCCGGAAAAGTGAAACAAACAGGGAGCAAAATGAGAATTGTTTTTGGAGAAAGGGACGAAAGGGGGATTTTTCGCAGGCAAAAGGGACGGAATTTTACCTGTTTTTTACGAAAGGACCGCTTTTTTCTTTACAGAGCCTTTGTATACTCCGAAGTGTTCACAGAAGAAAGAATGAACAAAAGGAGAGACAATTCTATGAAGAAAATGACGAAGGTTTTTGCTGTGCTGGCGGTGGCTGCCATGCTGTTCACCGGCTGTTCCAGCACCAGCTCCAGCACTGCTGAGGAGTCTTCCTCCGCTGCCGAGTCCAGCACCACTGCCAGCTCCTCCGCTGCCGAGAGCTCCGAGGCTACTTCCACGCTGAGCGGCAGCGTCTCCACCAACGGTTCTACCTCCATGGAGAGCGTCATCGGTGCCCTGTCCGAGCAGTTCATGATCGACAACCCCGACGTGACCGTTACCTACGATCCCACCGGTTCCGGTACCGGCGTTGAGGCTGCCCGCACCGGTTCCGCCGATATCGGCCTGGCCTCCCGTGCCCTGACCGATGAGGAGACCGCTTCCGGCCTGACCGGCACCACCGTGGCCCTGGACGGCATCGCCATCATCGTGAATGCCGAGAACCCTGTTTCGGATCTGACCGTTGAGCAGATTGCCCAGCTCTTCACCGGTGCCACCACCGATTGGAGCGCTGTGGGCGGCACTGCCGGCACCGTTGCCTGCATCGGCCGTGAGGCTGGCTCCGGTACTCGTGACGGCTTCGAGTCGATCACCGGCACCGAGGATGCCTGCGTCCTGACCCAGGAGCTCACCTCCACCGGCGCGGTGATTGAGTCGGTCCGGTCCAACCCCGCCGCTATCGGGTATGCGTCCCTGTCCGCTGTGGAAGGCCAGGAAGGCATCAAGGCCCTCACCGTGGGCGGTGTGGCCTGCACCGAGGACACCGTCAAGGATGGCAGCTACCAGATCCAGCGCCCCTTCGTCCTGGTTACCCAGACCGAGGGTGAGCTGAGCGAGGCTGCTCAGGCCTTCTTCGACTTCGCTACCTCTGCCGATGCGGCCGAACTGATCCGCGGGGCCGGCGCTGTTCCTGTCAACGAGTAAGCTCACAGGCATAAGGAGGGCGGTCATCATCCATGGCAGAGAAGCTGTGGATGGTGGCTGCCGTCTTTGCTGTTCAGAGAGAAGGAGCGTTTTATGAATAACAACAACATGACGCCAGTTTACTCCACAACCGGTCCTTCCGATGCCGGTGCTGGCGCTGCGGATTCGATTGTTCCGGCAACCAATCATCGGGTGCACAAGCAGAAAAACACCCAGAAGCTGGTGGAGAAAGGGATGCAGACCATCTTCCTCCTTTGCGGCGTGGTTGCGGTAGCCTTTGTCCTCTTCATCAGTGTCTATTTGATTATTTCCGGTCTGCCTGCTATCCAGGAGATCGGCCTGTGGGATTTCCTCTTTGGCCAGACCTGGGCCCCCACCCACAGCACCGATCCAGCCTATGGGATTCTGCCCTTTATCCTTACCTCGGTTTACGGCACGGCGGGGGCGGTGCTCATCGGGGTGCCGGTGGGCCTGATGACCGCCATCTTCCTGTCCAAAATCGCGCCCCCCAAGATGGCTTCGGTCATCCGTACGGCGGTTCAGCTGCTGGCGGGCATCCCGTCGGTGGTGTACGGCCTGGTGGGAATGATTGTGCTGGTGCCTGCCATCCGGGATCTGTTTGGCCTCCCCTCCGGCGCCACCTTGCTGGCCGCCATCATCGTGCTGGCCATCATGATCCTGCCCTCCATCGTGAATGTGTCCGAGTCGGCCCTCAACGCCGTCCCCAAGGAATACGAGGAGGCCTCCCTGGCGCTGGGCGCCACCCACATTGAGACCATCTTCCGGGTAAGCCTGCCCGCCGCCCGCAGCGGCGTGGCCACCGCCATTGTGCTGGGGGTGGGCCGGGCCATCGGGGAAGCGATGGCCATCATCATGGTGTCGGGCAATGTGGCCAATATGCCCGGGCTCTTCACCTCGGTGCGGTTCCTCACCACCGCCATCGCCTCGGAAATGTCCTACGCCGCGGTGGGGTCCCTCCAGCGCAACGCCCTCTTTTCCATCGGCCTGGTGCTGTTCCTCTTCATCATGCTGATCAACGTGATCCTCAACGTGTTTATCAAGAACAAGAAGGAGGCCTAACCCTGTGGAAAAATTGTCCCTGCGCCGTCGACTCTACGACAAGGGCCTGCGGGTGGTGCTGTGGCTTTGTGCCGGGATTACCTGTGCCCTTCTCGTCTTTCTCATCGGCTACATCTTTTACCGGGGCCTGGGGAACATCAGCTGGGAGCTGGTGAGCGGCCAGACCAGTTATTTGGAGGATACCATCGGCATCCTTCCCAACATCCTCAATACCCTGTACATCATCCTGCTGTCCATGGTGATCGTTCTGCCGCTGGGGGTGGGGGCGGCCATCTACCTGACCGAATACGCTACCAACCGCAAGCTGGTCAACATCATCGAGTTCGCCGCCGAGACCCTCACCGGCATCCCCTCCATCCTCTTTGGCCTGGTGGGCATGCTATTCTTCATCCAGATCATCGGCTGGAAGCAGGGCATCCTGGCCGGCGGCCTCACCCTGGTGGTGATGATCCTTCCCACCATCCTGCGCACCACCCAGGAATCCCTCAAGACCATCCCCCAGTCCTACCGGGAAGGGGCGCTGGGCCTGGGCGCCGGTAAGTGGCGGATGGTGCGGACGGTGGTGCTGCCCAATGCCATTGACGGCATCGTGACCGGCTGCATCCTGGCGGTAGGCCGGATTGTGGGCGAATCGGCCGCCCTGCTCTTTACCGCCGGCTTCGGCCTGGTGCTCAACGGGTTCTTCCAGTCGCTGGAGTCCTCCTCCGCCACCCTGACGGTTGCCCTCTATGTCTACGCCAGCGAGCGTGGCGAAACCGACGTGGCCTTTGCCATCGCCGCCATCTTGATGATCCTGACCCTGCTGATCAACCTGGGGGCAAACCTGGCCGGCAAAAAGCTGAAACGATAAAGAGGAGAGAAGAACATGGCAACCATTATCCAGTCTAAAGACTTAAACCTGTGGTACGGCAACAACCATGCCCTCCACGATATCAACCTGGAGATTCCCGAGCGGCAGATTACCGCCCTCATCGGCCCCTCCGGCTGCGGCAAATCCACCTTTCTCAAGACCCTCAACCGGATGAACGACCTGATTCCCGACGTGAAGATCACCGGCGAGGTGCTGTACGGCGGCCAGAACATCTATGATTCGGCGGTGGACACCACCTGGCTGCGCAAGGAGGTGGGCATGGTGTTCCAGAAGCCCAACCCCTTTCCCATGTCCATCTATGATAACGTGGCCTACGGCCCCCGGACCCACGGCATCCGTTCCCGGCAGAAGCTGGACGAGATTGTGGAGCGGTCCCTGCGGGGAGCCGCCATCTGGGACGAGGTGAAGGACCGCCTCAAGAAGAGCGCTCTGGGCCTCTCCGGCGGCCAGCAGCAGCGGCTGTGCATTGCCCGGGCGCTGGCAGTGGAACCTCAGGTGCTGCTGATGGACGAGTCCACCTCTGCCCTGGACCCCATCTCCACCTCCAAGATTGAAGAGCTTGCCACCCAGCTGAAAAAGGATTATACTATCGTTATGGTCACCCATAACATGCAGCAGGCTGTCCGCGTGTCGGACCAGACCGCCTTCTTCCTGCTGGGCGAGCTGGTGGAATTTGGGCCCACCCAGCAGCTTTTCTCCATGCCCAAAGACAAGCGCTGCGAAGATTATATCACCGGCCGTTTTGGCTAAAGGGGGATCATAGGAACGATGAGAAGCAAGTTTGACCACGATCTGGAAACGCTGAATACCGAGCTGATCGCCATGGGCGGGCTGATTGAGTCGGCCATCCGCCAGGCGGTGGGGGCTCTCCTGCACCGGGAAGGCACCAATGCGGAGGAGGCCATCATCTTTGACCGGGAAGTGGACCGGAAAGAGGTGGAGATCGAGTCCCTCTGCCTGCGGCTCCTTCTCCAGCAGCAGCCGGTGGCCCGGGATCTGCGGGTGATTTCGGCGGCGCTGAAGATGATTACCGATATGGAGCGGATTGGCGACCAGGCGGGGGATATTGCGGAGATTACCCTTCGCCTTCCCAAGGACCTGGAGATCCAGCGGGTGGAGCACATCCGGTCCATGGCCCGGGAATCCACCGCCATGGTAAAGAGCGCCATCGACGCCTTTGTTGCCCGGGACCTGGATCTGGCCCGCCAGGTAACCGGCATGGACGATCAGGTAGACCAGCTCTTCCTCAATGTGCGGGATGACCTGGTGCGGATCGTCCGGGAAGGGGGCGACATCGAGGCGGCCATCGACCTGTTGATGATCGCCAAGTACTTTGAGCGGATCGGGGATCACGCGGTCAATATCTCCGAGTGGGTGGTCTATTCCATCACCGGTGAGCATAAATCCGACGAAAGCAGGTAAACGCCTTATGGGTTTTGTAGCGATTGTGGAAGACGACGAGGGGATCCGTCAGCTGGTGCTGTATGCCCTCAAGAGCGGCGGCCACGAGGGGGTGGGCTTTGCCGAGGGGCGGGAGTTTTTCGCCTTTTTGGAAAAGCGCCGCCCGGACCTGGTGCTGCTGGACATCATGCTGCCCGACATGGACGGCATCGAGATCCTCCGGCGGCTGCGGGCGGACGCCGCCACCGCCCGCCTTCCCGTGATGATGCTGACAGCAAAGGGCAGCGAGTTTGACAAGGTAAATGCCCTGGACCTGGGAGCGGACGACTACATGACCAAGCCCTTTGGGGTGATGGAGATGCTTTCCCGGGTGGGGGCCCTGCTGCGGCGGGCGGCCCCCCCGGCGGAGGAGCCGGTCCGCCTGACCTGCGGGGGCCTGGAGCTGGATCCCCGCCGGCGGACGGTAACCGTCCAGGGGGAGGAGGTCTCCCTCACCTTCAAGGAGTTCGAGCTGTTGGCCTACCTGCTGCGGAACAAGGGGCTGGTCCTCACCCGGGAGCAGATTATGCGGGCGGTGTGGGGATTCGACTTTGAAGGAGAAAGCCGCACGGTGGACATGCACATCAAGCAGCTTCGGCAGAAGCTGGGTTCCTGGGGAACCCGGATTGTAACCGTCCGGGGGGTAGGCTATAAGGTGGCGGAGGACGAAAGCGTATGAGGCGGCGCATCTATCAGAGCCTCTGCCTCATTGCCCTGGCGTCCATCCTGTGCAGCACGGTGGCCTCCCTCACCCTGTACTATGGGTTTTACAGCCAGCAGAACCGAGACAGCCTGCGCAGCCAATGCCAGATTATGGCGGCGGGTGCGGCTGCCTCCGGCGATCCGCTGGCTTTTGTCCGTTCCCAGGAGATTGCCGGGGACAACCAGCGGATCACCTTCCTGGCCCTGGACGGGACGGTCCTCTACGATTCCCACGCCGATGCCTCCACCCTGCCCAACCACGGTCAGCGGCCGGAGGTGCAGGAGGCGCTGGCCCAGGGCTTTGGGGAGGAGGAGCGCCAGTCGGTCACCCTGGACGAGGGAACCTATTACTGCGCCGTTCATCTGGAAGGGGAGGAGTGGATTCTCCGCCTCTCCTGTGACACCCAGGGTGTCCTGGGAGTCTTTCTGCGGATTCTGCCGGCGGATCTGATCTCCTGCCTGGTCCTCTTTGTGGTCTGCCTCTTCCTTGCCCAGCGGGTTACCCGCCGGATCGTGAGCCCCATGCTGGCGGCGGCCGATCATCTGGACGACATTCAGGACGACAGCCTGTACGAAGAGCTGACCCCCTTCCTTCAGGAGATTCACCAGCAGAACGCCACCATCCGCCACCAGCTGGAAACCATCCGCCAGGACAAGGGGACCATTACCCTGATTCTGGAGAACATGCGGGAGGGGCTGGTCCTGCTGGACCGGGAGAAGCGGGTGCTTTCGATCAACCAAAGTGCCCTGGGCTTTCTCAACCCCCCGGTGCGTCCCCAGGATGGGCAAAGCATGCTGGAGCTGACCCGGCTGCCCGCCCTTATTGCCGCGGTGGACAGCGCCGAAGCTGGGGAGCCCGCCAGCGGCCTGCTCCCCATGGAGCGGGACGACGCGCCCCTCACCTGCCGGTATTTTGCCAATCCGGTGTTCCAGGACGGGGAGATTACCGGGGTGATCCTCCTGCTGATGGACGTGACCGAGCAGGTGCGCGCCCAGCAGATGCGGGAGGAGTTCTCGGCCAATGTGTCCCACGAGCTGAAAACGCCCCTCACCACCATCTCCGGCTTCGCGGAGCTGATGGAGCGGGGGATGGTCTCCGACCCCAAGGAGGTGGCCTCCTTCGCCGGGTCGATCCACCGGGAGGCGGGGCGGCTCCTGCTCCTGATCGACGACATCATCCGCCTTTCCCGCATCCAGGAGGAGCGGCTGCCCCAGGAGCCGGTCAACCTGCTGCAGGTGGCCCAGGAGGCCGCCCAGCGGCTGGCCGATCAGGCCCGCCGGCTGGAGGTGACCATTGCGGTCCAGGGGGAACCGGTCACCATCCTCGGCAACGAGACGATGCTCCAGGAGATGGCGGACAACCTGTGCCAGAACGCCGTCAAATACAACCGGCCCGGGGGCTCGGTGGTGGTGACGGTGGGGATCCGCAACGGGTGTGCCTGCCTGGAGGTGAGCGATACGGGCATCGGCATCCCGGCGGCCAGCCGGGACCGGGTGTTCGAGCGGTTTTATCGGGTGGACAAGAGCCGTTCCAAGCAGACGGGGGGGACCGGCCTGGGGCTCTCCATCGTCAAGCACATTGTGGAGAAGCACCGGGGCCATATCGCCCTCCAGAGCGAGGAGGGGAAGGGAACTACCATTTGGGTGGAGCTTCCCCTGTAAACAGAAGAGACAAAGGGGCGGGGGAACCTGATAGGTTCCCCCGCCTCTTTGTGCGTCCTGTTAACGGCCATCTGACGGCAATATCTCCCGAGCCCAAGCGAGGAGGGCCTCCTCGTCCGCCCGGTTGGGATGGTGCAGCCCTTCCTGGAAAGCCGCCCACATCCCCAGGGCCCGGGGATCCTGGGGGTTCTGCTCCAGGGCGGCGCGGTACCGTTCCCCCACCGCCGGGGGCATCTTCCCCTGGCAGAGAAAGCCGGGATGGCACCGGCAGTCCTTTGGGAGAAAGGACTGTGCCCGCTGCAGGATACCGGCAAAGTAGTCCCGATCGCCGCCAAAGCCCGCCGTTCCGAAGAGGGCGGCTTCCTTGCCGTGAAGAAGAGGAAGAAACGCGGCGGTTTCCCCGTCGCAGGTCCCCTTGTCGGTCCAGAATCCCACAAAGATCAGCTGGGCCGCCAGAGCTTCTTTTGCCGGCGGGCCGCAGAAGAGGCACCCTTCCGACGGAAGATTGTCGGAAAGAAAACGGGCCAGCTGAGCGGTGTTCCCGGTACGGCTGCTGTAGACGATGGAGAAGGTCATTCCACATCCCTCCTTTTCTTCTTTAGAATACCCATTCCGCTGGGGAATGTCAATGTCCCGCTTTCATCACCAAAGGTTCAGAAAAACTTCAGATTCCAAGGGGAGAAAAGACAGCCGGCCTTTGGTATAATAAAAATATCGGGAGACTGGGAGAGGTGCGCCCTTTTCCAGCTTAGTCTGCAAAATGCCGGAAAGGGGACGGGCTGCTATGGAAGGGAAGATTCTGCTGGTGGACGACGAGAAGGAGATTGGAGAATTGGTTTCCTTCTACCTGCAGGGGGAGGGGCTGGAGGTGGCCGTCTGCCAAACTGGGGGCGAGGCCCTGGCGCTTTTGGAGAGGGAAACCTTCGACCTGGCCATCCTGGACGTGATGCTCCCGGACCTGGACGGCTTCACCCTCTGCCGGAAGATCCGGGAAGGGCATACCTTCCCCATCTTGATGCTTACCGCCCGGGACGGGGAGCTGGACAAGGTGGGGGGGCTGGCCCAAGGGGCGGACGACTATATCACCAAGCCCTTCCGCCCCTTGGAACTGACCGCCCGGGTCAAGGCCCAGCTGCGGCGGGCGCGCCTGTACAACCAGGCCCCGCCTCCCAGGCAGTCCTGCCTGACGGTGGGGGAGATTGTGCTGGACCAGGCGGCCCACCAGTGTACCCGGGACGGAAAGGTGATTCCCTTGACCCCCACCGAGTTTTCCATCCTGTGGGAGCTGTGCCGGGAAAAGGGGCGGGTCCTCAGCGGAGAGGAGCTGTTTCACCGGGTGTGGAAGGAAAAATACTTTGCCAGCTCGGCCAACACCGTGTCGGTCCATATCCGCCACCTGCGGGACAAGCTGAAGGAGAACGGCGGCCGCAATCCAATCCGGACCGTGTGGGGGGTGGGGTATCAAATTGAAGAATAACAGCCGTCTGCCAGCCGGTTCCTACCGCCGGCTGCGGAAAAAACTGTTTCTCCAGACGGTCCTCCTCCTGGGGGCGGCCGCCCTGGGGGTGCTGGCCCTGCGGGAGCTGGGCCGGGGCCGGGTGGCCAACTGGATTGTAAGCGCCTTGATGGGACTGGGGATGGAGTGGGGCGACGCCGTCCACTGGTACCAGCTGGCCATCCGCAATCACCTGGAGACCCTGCTTATGGTGGGGGTGGTGGTGGCGATCATCCTCTTTTTTGCCCTGGCGGTGGTCTGGTTTACCCGGTACTTTGACCAGGTGATCCAGGGGGTGGAGCAGCTGGCCAGCGGTTCCTCCCAGGAGATCCGCCTGCGGCCGGAGCTGCAGTTCCT
Source organism: Candidatus Heteroruminococcus faecigallinarum (assembly GCA_904387055.1). Lineage (GTDB taxonomy): Bacteria > Bacillota > Clostridia > Oscillospirales > Ruminococcaceae > Heteroruminococcus > Heteroruminococcus faecigallinarum. Next base: position 70,421 of record CAJFKV010000004.1, read on the forward strand.
GGAGGAGAAGCTGCGGTCCATCAAGGGGCAGCTGGAGGAAAAAGAGCGGGCAGCCCGCCTGGCGGAGCAGCGGAAGAACGACCTGGTAATGTACCTGGCCCACGATATGCGCACCCCCCTTACATCGGTCATTGGATACCTGAGCCTCCTGGAGGAGAACCCGGCGCTGCCCCAGGAAGAGCGGGCGCGGTATACCAAGGTGGCCCTGGACAAGGCGGAACGGCTCAGCGGCCTGATGAACGAGCTCTTTGCCGTCACCCGGCTGAACCTGCAGGACGTTTCCCTCCACCCCAAGCCCCTGGACCTGGTGCTCCTCCTCAGCCAGCTGGGGGAGGAACTGTATCCGGCCTTCCGCCAGCGGCAGATGACCGTTTCCCTGGAGGGGCCTGCCTCCCTGTCCCTGGAGGGGGACCCGGAGCTGCTGGCGCGGCTGTTTGGCAACCTGTACAAAAACGCCGCCGCCTACGGGGAGGCAGGGACCCCGCTGGAGGTTCGGGTGGAGAAGCAGGGGACAAAGGGGCTGGTCACCCTGCAAAACCGGTGCCCGCTTCCCCCCGGCCTGGACCCGGAGAGCCTCTTCCAGCGGTTCCACCGGCTGGACAGCGCCCGGTCCACCGCCACCGGCGGGGCCGGCCTTGGGCTGTACATTGCCCGGGAAATCGCCCGGGCCCACCGAGGGTCCCTTACCGCCCAGCGCTGGGAGGAAGGGATCCGCTTCCAGGTAACGCTGCCGGTGACACAGCCTCGCCGGCGGGGATAATTCCGAATTTCTTCATCTTTCCCTGCGGATTTCTTCCAGTATGGGGGGAGAAAGGATGCTACAGTAGGGAAAGGAGGATGGACGCCATCCTTCCATCACAGGGAAAGAAGGAGGAAGCAGTGTGGCTGTTCATCAACGAAAAAGACGACCAAAGCGGGGAGGATGCTTCCCGGTAGCGGCAATCGCCTTCTTTTGCGCGGTGGGGCTGGCGATGGGGGCCCTGGGGGGAGCGGGAGAAGGGGAAAGCGCTTCCAGCCAGGAGCCCCTGTCGGTAAAGCCCCTCTCCCAGGCGCCGGCGGGGGAAGACGGGCTGCAGGAGCCCTCTTCCCGGGAGGGGATCCCTTCCTTCCGGGAGGACACCCTTTCCTCCCAAGAGGAATCGGCTGCTCAGGAAGAAGAACCCCAGCCGGCTGTGCCGGAGGGCGAGGAGGCCGAATCCCAGGGGACGGGGCAGGCCCTTTCCCTGTCGTCGGAGGACCTGTACAGCGCCGCCGCCTATCTGGTCCGCCGCCGGGACGGGGCGGTTCTTCTGGATATCCACGGGACCGATCCCATCTGGCCCGCCTCCATGACCAAGATGATGACCGGCTATTTGGGGGCGGCGCTTCTGGACCCGGAGGAGGAGGTGACCCTTCCGGAGGAGATCTTTTCGACGCTATATGCCGAAAACGCCTCCCTGGCCGGATTTCTTCCCGGAGAGACGGTGACGGTGGAGGAGCTTCTCTACGGCACCATGGTGCCCTCCGGGGCGGAGGCCGCCGCCGGCATCGGAATTGCTGTCAGCGGCAGTGAGGAAGCGTTTGTGGAGGAGATGAACCGGGCCGCCCAGGAACTGGGGATGGATCACACCCATTTTGTCAATGCTAGCGGCCTTCACCACCCCGACCATCAGAGCACCGCCGCCGACCTGGTTCTCCTGCTGGATACAGCCCTGGACAACTCCCTCTTCCGGCAGGTTTTCACCACCCACGAGCACCTGGCCTACGGCAGCGACCATCCCAGCGGCCTCCTGCTGCAAAGCACCCTCTGGTCCCGGATCGACTGGGAGGGAGGGGAGGACTGGACCCTCTTAGGGGGGAAAACCGGGTATACCATCCCCGCCGGTCAGTGTCTGGCCTCCCTGGCGGAGAAGGACGGGGAGGAATATATCCTCATCACCGCCGGCGCCCCGGGGGACGGCACCACGGCCCCCTATCACCTGCTGGATGCCTATACCATCTTTTCCGCCCTGTAGGGACAAGCTCCCTTTGCCTGGGCGGAGTCCTTGGAAAGGGAAGCGGACTGTGCTACAATGGACATTGGAAAAGGGGGGAGAGGGATGACATCCTTTGGGCTGCGGGTGGCGGCGGTCATCACCATGCTGGTGGATCATGTGGGGGTCTGCGTGCTGGCCTGTACCCCCTACCAGACACTGGGGACGGTGATGCGTTCCATCGGCCGGATGAGCTTCCCTCTGTTTGCCTTTTTGGTGGTGACCGGCTGTGCACACACCCGGAGCCGCCGCCGGTATTTTGGACGGATGATGGCACTGGCGGTCCTCTCCCAGCTGCCCTATGCCATCTTTACCAGCCTGTTTTCCCATCCGGCAGCGCCGGTGGAGGGGATAGTGGTCTCTTGGCTGCCTGCCGGGGAGATGCTGGGGCGCCTGCTGCTGGCCGCGGTCTGCCTTTGGTGCTGGTGGAGCAGGTACAACGAGAGGGGACTGGGGGATCCGGTGGGCTGGCTTCTCTGCGCCGCCTTGGGGGTGATGGCGTGCCCGGTCTCCCTTCGGTGGGGATGGCTGACCCTTCCCGGGGAGCTGAACATCTTTTACCAGCTGGGGCTGGGGATTTATCTCTTTTCGGCGGCGGAGCGCGCCGGGCGGGAGGGGGACCGGCCGGCGCTGCTGTTGCCGGGAATCCTGGCCGCCTTCCTGTTGCCGGAAGGATACGGGTTGGCGGGGACGGTGCTGCTGGCGGCGCTGGTATCCTGCCGGAGCCGGACAAAGAGCCAGGCGACGGTGGTGCTCTTGTGGGGGATCTGCTATCACCTGGTGTTCCTCCCGTCTATGGGATTGCTCGTCTATTGTCTATACGCTCTGGGGACAGCGGTGGGAGCCGGGCTCGTCGCTCTATACAACGGAAAGCCCGGTCCGCGAACCGGTCGTCTCTTCTATTGGATCTACCCATTGCAGTTTTTGGTGATTTCCGCCGTGGCGCGGCAGGCCTTTTTTTGAGAGTACCGGCTCGGGGTGATTGACATTGCGTGGAAGAAGTGCTATAATAACTTCCGTTGTGGGCCCGTAGCGCAGTTGGGAGCGCGTACGGTTCGCATCCGTAAGGTCGAGGGTTCGATCCCCTTCGGGTCCACCAGCTCGTCGCAAGCGACATATCGCTTGCGACGAGCTTTTTCATTTCATTGCAAAGCCCATCGTGCGCTCATTCTGCGTTTTCCACCACAGAGGAACGTCGGCAGATGCCCTTTGGCCTGCCGACGAGGGAAGGGTTTCCCTTTATCCTTCAACCAGACCTTTTTGCTTTGTCTAAGATTTTGCCCGCGTCCAAAATAGATCGAAACGGACTGACGATGTCAAAAAAGCGCCCCACTGGGTGCTTTTTTTGTTTGACGGAGAGCGGTTTCCGCTGGGAGCCGACCGCCGCGGCGGGGTCATCCGCTCCTTCGTCGCTCGTTGCGCAATCACCATGAGTACCGATCTAAACTGACCGCCCTTGTCACATTAAGACGTCGCCTGTGGATATCGCATAGCGGCGCAAAGTTATGGGACATCCCTGTTATTCACAGGGGTGTCCTGCTTTTTCCAGCCGTTTCTATTCACCCTGAATCGTATCCAGAAATTCCCGGAAGAAACTGCCATCAGCTGCCCGATACAGGCAGTAGTAGGTCACATTCGCCTCCGGATCCAGAATCGGGACATGGATCCGGGTCCGGTCATCCCCTCCACGTGCAAGAACTCTGTCGGTGGTGAAAGAGGGAAGCGCGGAGGCCCGCACCAGTTCTGAGAAGGCAGCATCCTCCTGGACCAGGAAGCGGGTGGACGGCATCTTTCGATCGGTCAGTTCCTTCCAGAACCCCAGACGATTGAGCAGGAGCATGGTTTCGCCGTCCAGGTCCTTCATATACAGGCCCTTGCTCCCTGAGAGGGGATGGGCGGGCGGCAGCGAGAAAAACAGATGCTCCTCCCCATATTTAACAGATGAAATCCCGACATCCTGCGCAGGGGCCAGCAGGATGACCAGCTGATAGACCCCATCCCGCAGCCCCTGGAGCAGGGCCTCGCTTTCCCGCATTTCCGACGAGATGGTCATGTCCGGGTACAGCCTCCCCAGAACAGGGAGAATTTCCCACAACGGGGCCGGTGCGCAGGAGCCCACCAGGATGGTGCGCTGGCTCCGGTCAAAGGCCTGGATGCGGCTGACCATGTCGCGGGCCTCTCCCGTGATTTTACGAGCATATTCCACGGCCAGCTGGCCATTGGCGTTGAGCTCGATCTTGTTTTTTTGCCGGACGAAGAGCGGCACCTGCAGCTCCGCCTCCAGCTTCTGCATCGACCGGCTCAGGGATGGCTGGGAGAGATGGAGCTTGTCCGCGGCTGCGGATAGAGTGCCGCATTCCGCCATTGCTAGCAGCTGTTCCAGCTGGTACAGTTCGATCATTGTGCATCACCCGATGGTATTATACCATCCTGCCGATCCAAAGGCAAGATTTAGTATTCATATAGTGAATAGTAGTCTGCGAAATCGATACTGTACTTATTGGCCAGAAACGCTTACAATATGGGTGTAGAAAGACAAGGAAAGGGGGTTCACACTATGCAGTATATGGCGCTTTCCAACGGCGTAGAGCTGCCGATGATCGGCTATGGCACCTTTTTAATCAAGGATGGCGCCCTGTGTGAGCGATGCGTGGCAGACGCCCTGGAATCCGGTTATCGCCTCTTTGACACCGCTGCGGCCTATGGGAACGAATCGGCGGTGGGGGCGGCGCTCCGAGGCTCCGGCATCCCCAGGGCGGAGTGGTTTGTCACCACCAAGCTGTGGGTCCAGGATGCCAGCTACGAGGGCGCCAAGGCGGCCATCGAGACCTCTTTGCGGAAGCTGGGCCTCAGCTATATCGACCTGTACCTGATCCACCAGCCCATGGGGGACTATATCGGCGCTTACCGGGCCATGGAGGAGGCCTACAAGGCCGGCAAACTGCGGGCCATCGGCGTCTGCAACTTCTACCCCAACCGCTTGGCCGACCTGTGCGAGACGGTGGAGATCAAGCCCGCCGTCAACCAGGTGGAACTTCATCCCTTCTTCCAGCAGGAAAATGCCCTGGCCCTCATGAAGGAGTACGGCGTCCACCCCGAGGCCTGGGGTCCCTTCGCCGAGGGCAACCACAACATCTTCACTCACCCTGTACTGACCAAGATCGGGGAGAAGTACGGCAAGAGCGCCGCCCAGGTGGCCCTGCGGTGGAACGTGCAGCGGGGGGTCACCGTCATCCCCAAGTCGGTCCACAAGGAGCGGATGGAGCAGAACATCGGCATCTGGGACTTCCAGCTCAGTGACGAGGATATGGCAGAGATTTCCAAGCTGGACATTGGCCACAGCGAGATTGTGGATCACAGCGATCCCAAGTTTGTCCAGATGCTTCACCAGATGAAGATCCACGACTAAGCGTGCCCTTTTAGGCGGCGGGCAGGGTCTGACACCGCGCCAGGCTCTGCTCGCCGTTTGTTTGCAGCGGATCTGCAAGGGTTTATTTTGGGTGCCCAGATGCGGGAACCCAAATCGGCGGATGACAACGGGGACGCTTTGGTGTACGGCGCAGGCCGGGAGGGAGGAACAAAATGAAACAGATTCTTTTTGCCGGATGGATGATTCTGGCGTTGCTGGGTCTGGCAGCGTGCAGCCGCAATGCCGCTGCGCCGTCCCAGGAACAGCCGGAACCGACCACCCAGGTGGTAGAAACCGAGGAGAATGGGATGGACCAGGTGGATTTCTTGCCTCAGGAGCAGACCGAGTATATCAGTGCAGTGCCAGAGGCGTACTTTGCCCCCTCCGACCACCCCGGGCAGGTGGTGGAGATCGCCTATGACAGCCGGGACTACACAGACGCCGCCGAGCCTGCTATCCGGAAAACCGCCTATGTGTACCTGCCCTACGGCTATGACGAGGCGGACCAGGAGACCCGGTACGACATCCTCTACCTGATGCACGGCTGGACCATGACGGCGGGGATTTCTTCGACCCGGCCCAGAGCGGGATCGTCCCCATGCTGGACCACATGATGGAAAACGAGGACATCCCGCCGGTGATCGTAGTGTGTGCCACCTTTGACGCCCAGAACCAGCCCCAGAACTTTTCCCGCTCGGTAGAGGAGCTGTCGGTGTTCCACCGGGATCTGCGGGAGAACCTGATCCCCTATGTGGAGAGCCGGTATCACACCTACGCGGAGGATGTGACCGAGGAGGGGCTTCAGGCCTCCCGGGAGCACCGGGCCTTTGGAGGCTTCTCCCTGGGGGCGGTCACCACCTGGTATCAGTTCATCTATAACCTGGATTATATCCAGTATTTCGTCCCCATGAGCGGGGACTGCTGGATCATGGGCACCTACGGCGGGCTGTACCAGCCGGTGGAGACGGTGGACTATCTGGAGCAGGTGGTGGCCGACGGCGGCTGGAGCGGGGACGACTTCTACATCTACCAGGGGATCGGCACGGATGACCCCATCTGGGACCAGACGGACAGCCAGATCCAGGAGATGCTGACACGGGACCTGTTTACCCCGGAAAATCTCCACTACGCCATCATCCAGGGTGGCCGGCACGACATCGATGCCTGTGAGCGGTATCTGTACCACGCCCTGCCGAATTTCTTCGGGAAAGGGGAAGATGCCTATCCGGAATTTGAACCCGTGACACGCGATACTTTGGTGCAGGACGTGATGGACACCCCGGCCTTCGGAGATTATGGCCGCCTGTTATTCCCGGTGGACCGGACGATCCCCAATGACATGACGCTGGAGAATGTGGGCGATCTTTTGATCTGGTACAACTACATCAACCCGGACAAGACGGTGGAGATCGTCAACATTTTGGGGGAGCGGGCCGCCGCCGAGGATATGATTTTTTACGACAGCTATACCGACGAGGAGAAGGCAGCGGACCCGGACAAGGAGGACACCGGCCTGTTTTTCTTCCGAGGGAAACCGAGCGGCAAGGTTGCCATCTGCAATGCCGGCGGCGGCTTTGTCTATGTGGGTGCCATGCAGGACAGCTTTCCCCATGCTCTGGAACTGTCCAAACAGGGCTACAACGCCTTTGTCCTGATCTACCGCCCCGGCGCCCAGACCGCCTGTGAGGATCTGGCCCGGGCCATCGCCTTCCTCCACGAGCACGCGGAGGAGCTGGACATCGACATGACGGACTACTCCCTGTGGGGTGGCTCCGCCGGGGCGCGGATGGCGGCGTGGCTGGGCGCTTATGGGACAGAGGCTTTTGGGGAGCAGGCCTATCCCCGCCCGGCGGCGGTCGTTACGCAGTATACTGGTCTCTCCGAAGTGACGGGGGATGAGCCTCCTACCTATTGCTGTGTGGGAACCAGCGACGGTATCGCCTCCTACCGGACTATGGAGGAACGGGTGCGGCGCATCCAGGCCAATGGAACGGATGCAGAGATTGAGGTATTTCAGGGCCTGCCCCACGGCTTTGGCCTGGGGGAGGGGACGGTGGCCGAGGGCTGGATCGACCGTGCCGTCGCCTTCTGGGAGCGGCAGATGCAGTGAGAGAGGAGAAAATTACCCATGGTATTCTATTTTACCGGCACAGGCAACAGCCTGTACGCGGCTAGGTATTTTTCAGACGCGCCCGTCAGCATCCCCCAGGAGATGCGGGGGACGCAGCGCCAGTTTTCCGATGAGGCCATCGGCATCGTCTGCCCGGTCTACGCCGGGGAGCCGCCCAAGCTGGTGAAGCGGTTCCTGCGGGTGTCCAGGTGGACTACATCACCTCGGTCCTGATGGTGGACAACTATCTGCCGGTTTTCGACATGGCCGAGCAGATGGGCATGGAGAAGCATGTGGAAGAACAGCTGACCGCCGCCGTGCAGGCGGTTTCCCGGTGGGAACGCGGCGTCCCAGAGGCCACCGAGGAAGGACGGAGACTCCACGCCCAGGTAGCGGCCATGAATCGGGAGCAGTCGGCCTTCAACGATGGAAGCCAGATTACCATCCTGGACAGCTGCATCGGCTGCGGGAGATGTATGCTCTAAGTGACTTCTTAATCATGGTTTTTGTCATGGTTAGTGAAGCAGTCACTTAGAGCATTTTCATT
>CAJFKV010000005.1 GCA_904387055.1 Candidatus Heteroruminococcus faecigallinarum
GCCATGATACCCTTATCCTACCACAGAATCTTTAAAATCACAATTGGGCTGGACCCCGAAGGAAATGATGGAGGGGAATGATGCGGACAGAGTATCTACCGCCTTCCAGGTCCAAGCGGCTCAAATAGGCCAGAAGCCGCAGACAACTTCATTCTGTAGTATCTGGGCGTTATCTGCTCAGAAGCCATGAAATTCGTCCACACCATCCCGGAAAACGGTCATGAGGACGAACTACTGAATATCATCCCCGACACGGTGGATCATGCCGAGAAGTTTGAGGTACGGGTCGCTTGCCGCCGGGCGCTGGATTTCGCCCAAATCCGACCGGAACTGATGCAGCGGGTGGAAAACACGGGCAAGCTGCCGATGAATGAGCTGGTGGAAGGAACCGTAGTGGAGTGCAAGACCCTTGAACGGCATCGGAAGTATCTGGCGGCTTTCCTGCTGGCCTTTTACCAACAGCTACGAGATCATCCGGGGCCATCTGTACCAGATAGCTCCAAAGAGAGGAGGCGGCCAAGCGTGAAGTATGATTCTATCGCAATCGTTGAATAATCTTTAGAAGGGCATCATACCGGCAGACTTCTAAAGAGACGCTGAAAAATCTACCACTTGCATCACTTGCCCCACAACCCGCAAACGGGTATTCGACACCCTAAATCAGCCATTACCATGCAAGAAGATTGTTATTATCCTTTTCTCGCTTTGTTCGATACTTGAAACTAAAGCTTTTTTACTCTTCCTGGCAGAGCCGGGGGTTATCATTACCCTAAAACGGCAACAAAGAGGCCCGGAGAAACTCTCCGAGCCTCTTTGTTGCCGTTCCGGCTGCCCATAGTTCACTTTTTGTACCTGTGGGTGAGCACTCCAGGGGGCCGGCTTTTTTATGGCTTTGTCGGTCGCTGCCCCAGGGCCATAACAGCCGTGGGGCCGGTCTTTTTCACGGCTACCTCTGCTAACCCGGCTTGGGACAGCAGCGCCGCCAGCTCCCGGCGGGAGTAGATCCGCACATCCCCCTCGCCGCTGTAGGGCAGGAGAGCATTCATCAGCCAGCGCACCGGTCCGGGCTGCCAGTACTCGCAGAGGATCACCTGCCCTCCCGGGCGCAGCACCCGGCAGAACTCCTCCGCCGCCCGCCTGGGGCCCGGATAATGGTGGAAGGAATCGCAGCAGGTCACCAGGTCAAAGGAGCCTGCCGGAAAGGGCAGCCGCTCCCCGTCGCCCGCCAGCACCGTCACCTGGGCGGGCAGCTTGCGCCTCGCCTGTTCCACCATCTTTTCCGACAGATCGACCCCCGCCAGCTGCTTTTGGGGATAGAGCGCGGCCAGCTGCTTCAGCAGCTCCCCGGTGCCGCATCCCACATCCAGCAGCTGCCAAAACGGGAAACGGCCAATCTGTTCCAGGAGGGGCTGGTCGTGGTGCCGGGCGTGAACCCCCACCCGGCTTTGGTCGTATTCCGCCGCCATCCGGTCAAAGGCAGACCGGGAGGCCTCTTTCCGGTTACCGATCATCCTGCCGCTCCTCCCGATGGCCCAGTTCCAGCCAATAGAGGAGGGCCAGTCCCGCCAGGACAGCCGCCCCCACTCCATAGGCCGCCAATCCCTGGACAGAAACCATGCTGCAGGCAATGCCGCTGGACTGCTGCAGCAAGCTCCGCAGGACCAGCACCACATACAGCAGGGCCACCGTCCCCACGCCCAGGTCCCCCAGCTTCTTTTCCCGGCCATAGGTCCAGAAGGCCAGGGCCAGTACCACAAGCCCCAGTCCCAGCCCGCCAAACAAGAGCAGGGAGGACCACACATATTGCGTCATCTCCGCCTCTCTCCTTTCACCATCCGCAGCCTCCCCCTGTCTGCAACAGGAGAAGCACCATCCCCAGGAGAACCAGGCACAACACCCCTTTGAGCAGCTTGTCCCTGGTCATTGCACCACCTCATAGGGCCAATCCTGGATCCCGCCGAATTCATACACCTGTGTATACCCCAAGGCAGCCAGCTTTTCCGCTGCTTCCTTGCTCCGGCGGCCGCTGCGGCAGTAGAGGAGGAGCGGCTGGTCCAGGTCCTCCGGCAGCTGGTCCGGAACGGTATCCCCAATCTCCTCGTTGGGCACCAGCACCGCTCCCGAAATGTGGCCAGCGTCGTATTCCTCCTGAGTTCGGACGTCCACCACCACAAGATCCTCCCCGCTTTTCATCCAGTCGTGGGCCTCCTCCGGGGAGATCGACTGCCAGCCGGCAGCCGTCCCGGCCGCTTCCTGGCTGGACGAAACCGCCGGGGCACCGTCGCTGGTTGGGGGGAGGCTGCCGCAGGCGGCCAGGCACAGGCAGAGGACTATTCCCGCCATCCATTGTCCCTTTTTCATCGCCCATCCCTCCTTTGTCCCTGATTATACAATATCCCGGGGAAAAAGACAATTTTGCCTGGCAGGGAAAATTCTGCCAACAAAAGCCAGGGGGCGGAACCGGGAAACCCGGTTCCGCCCCCTGGGCAAGGGGAGGTCGTTTCAACTGCTTGGCAAGGGATTCTTCCCTTACATCTGGTCGATCATCTCCAGGATCATCTTGTTAAAGAGGGCGGGGTTGCCCTTCCCCTTGGAGGCCTTCATGCACTGGCCCACCAGGAAACCCACAATGTTGGTCTTGCCGTTCTTGTACTTGGCCACCGCGTCCGGGTTGTCCGCCAGGACCTGGCGGGCAATGGGCTCCAGGGCGCCGGAATCGCTGATCTGGCCCAGGCCCTTCTCCTGCACGATCTGTGCAGGGGCCTTGCCGGTGGCCAGCAGCTCCTCCAGCACCGTTTTGCCGGCGGTGTTGGAGATTTCCTTCTTCTCGATCATCTGGATCATCCGGGCCAGGCCCTCGGGGGTAAGGCGGGACTGGGCCAGGGTCTCCTTCCGGTCGGCCAGCAGGCGGGTCACCTCCCCGTTGAGCCAGTTGGCAATGGCCCGGCTGGAGCAGAGCCCCAGCTTGGCGCACTCCTCAAAGAAGGGAGCCTTCTCCAGGTCCTCCACCAGCAGGTTGGCGTCAAAGTAGGGCAGCTGGTAATCCTTGAGGAACCGCAGCAGCTTGTGATGGGGCAGCTCGGGGAGCTCCTCCTTCCACCGGCGGATGTCTGCCTCGTCCACCACGATGGTGAGCAGATCCGGCTCGGGGAAATACCGGTAGTCCTGGGCGTCCTCCTTGCTGCGCAGGAGGAAGTTCTGGCCCTTCAGGTCGTCCCAGCGGCGGGTTTCCTGGGTGATGGTCCCCCCCGCCTCCAGGATCGCGATCTGCCGCTGGGCCTCGTAATCGATGGCCCGCTGGGCGCCGCTGAAGGAGTTCACGTTCTTCATCTCGCACCGGGTGCCGAATTCCTGGGACCCCTTCGGCCGCACCGACACGTTCACGTCGCACCGGATCGACCCCTCCTGCATCTTGCAGTCGGAGATGCCCAGGGTCATCAGCACATCCCGCAACCCCTCCAGATAGGCGTGGGCCTCGTGGGAGGAACGCATATCCGGCTCGGAGACGATCTCAATCAGAGGCACGCCGCATCGGTTGAAGTCCACCAGAGAACCGGAGAACTCCTCCCCGTGGATCAGCTTGCCGGCGTCCTCCTCGATGTGGATGCGGGTGATGCCGATCCGCTTGGTGGTGCCCTCCTCGTCCAGCATCACATCCAGATACCCGTGCTCGCACAGGGGGATGTCAAACTGGGAGATCTGGTAAGCCTTGGGCAGGTCGGGATAGAAGTAGTTCTTCCGGTCCATCTTGCTCACCGGGTTGATGGTGCAGCCCAGAGCGTGGCCCATCCGGATGGCGTATTCCACCACGCTCTTGTTGAGGGTGGGAAGGGTGCCGGGCATACCCAGGCAGATGGGGCAGCAGTTGGTGTTGACCTCCGACCCGAAGGCGTTTTTGCAGCCGCAGTAGATCTTGGTCTTGGTGTTCAGCTCGGCGTGGACCTCCAGGCCCACCACAATTTCGTATTCTCTCATGGTACCGTTCCTCCCCTCCTAGTGGAGCTCCGCGACGGCGCAGGGGCCGCCCTGGAGCATCTCGTGACAGGCCGCCGCCCGGAAGAGGGTCTCCTCCGAGAACCGGGGCCCGATCATCTGCAGTCCCACCGGCAGCCCCTCCAGGGAGCCGCAGGGGATGGACAGGGCGGGCAGCCCCGCAATGTTCACCGTGATGGTGCAGATATCGGCGGCGTACATCTTCAGGGGATCGTCCATATTCTCCCCCAGCCGGAAGGCGGTGCAGGGAGAGGTGGGCACCATCATCACGTCGCACTGCTCAAAGCCGGCGGCATACTCCTGGGCAATCTGCATCTGGAGGGCCTTGGCTTTCTTGTAGTAGGCGTCGTAGTAGCCGGAGCTGAGCACAAAGGTCCCCAGCATGATCCGCCGCTTTACCTCGTCCCCGAAGCCCTCGCTGCGGGTCCGCTCGTACATGTCGATGAGGTTTTCATACTCCTTGGTCCGGTAGCCGTACTTCACCCCGTCAAACCGGGCCAGGTTGGAGGATGCCTCGGCCGAGGAGATGATGTAGTAGGCGGAGAGGGCCGAGTCGGTGCTGGGGAGGGAGATCTCGCAGATCGACGCCCCCTCCTTCTCCAGCCGGCGGACCGCCGCCAGCACCAGTTCCTTGATGCCGTCGTCCACCCCGTCCCCAAAGTATTCCTTGGGCAGGCCGATCCGCAGGCCCTTCACCTGCCGGGAGAGGGTCTTCCCAAAGTCGGGGTACTCCCGCCGGGCGCTGGTGGCGTCCATGGGATCGTGGCCGCAGATGGCGCTGTACAGCATGGCCACATCCTCCACGCTGCGGCCCATGGGGCCGATCTGGTCCAGGGAGGAGGCAAAGGCCACCAACCCGTACCGGGAAACGCTGCCGTAGGTGGGCTTGAGGCCCACAATGCCGCAGAGGGAGGCTGGCTGGCGGATGGAGCCGCCGGTATCCGACCCCAGGGCCAGCACCGCCTCGCCGGCCGCCACCGCCGCCGCCGAGCCGCCGGAGCTGCCGCCGGGAACCCGGGTCAGGTCCCGGGGGTTGGCGGTCTTTTGGAAGGCCGAATTTTCACAGGAGGACCCCATGGCAAACTCATCCAGGTTCACCTTCCCGGGCATCACGATCCCGGCGGCCTCCAGCTTGTCCATCACAAAGGCGTTGAAGGGGGGAATGTAGTTCTCCAGCATCCGGGAAGCACAGGTGGTGCGCACCCCCTTGGTGGAGATGTTGTCCTTTACCGCCACCGGAATGCCGGCCAGGGGGGACAGTTCCTCCCCGGCGGCCAGCCGCTCGTCCACCTTCTCCGCCTGGGCCAGCGCCTCCTGGCGGGACAGGGTCAGGTAGGCATGGACCTTGTCCTCCACCTGATCGATCCGGTCAAAGGTATCCTGGGCAATCTCCACGGCGCTGCATTCCTTCCGGCGGAGCATCGCGCCCAGCTCCACAGCGGTCTTTTCATACAATTTCATGGCCATCTCCTCCTATTCCACCGTTCTGGGAACCACAACGCAGCCCGCCTCGGTTTGGGGGGCGTTGGCCAGCAGCTGGTCCCGGGGGAAGGAGGGCTGCACCACATCTTCCCGCAGCACCATGGCGTTGGCCGGGTCGGGGCGAAGATCCATCTGGGCGGGGGTCTTCATCCCGTTCACCATCTGGATGATCCCCTCCATCTCCTTCTGGAACCGGGGCAGCTGCTCCTCGTCGATGTGCAGGCGGGCCAGTTTGGCAATGTGCCGGATATCAATTTCCATTCTATCTCAACCTCCTGTGGTCTATTGCTCTTGGGTCATGGCCAGGAACTCCTCCTCGCCCAGGATGGGGACTCCCAGGCTTTGGGCCTTGGTCAGCTTGCTGCCGGCCTCCTCGCCGGCCAGAAGATAGCTGGTCTTTTTGGAAACGCTGGAGGATACCTTCCCCCCCAGGCCGGTGATGATGGCGGTCGCCTGGGCCCGGGAGAGGGTGGGAAGGGTGCCGGTGAGCACAAAGGTGAGCCCTTGGAGCCTGTCCGACACGGGGGCCGACCGGTCCTCCATCTCCACCCCCAGCTCCCGCAGGCGTTCCACCAGCCGGCGGTTGGGCTCCTCCGAGAAGAACTGGACCACGCTGCGGGCCATAATCTCCCCGAAGCCCTCGATGGCGGCAATCTCCTCCCAGGTGGCGGCCATCACCTTCTCCATGGAGCCAAACCGGCGGGCCAGCAGCTGGGCCGCCTTCTGGCCGATGTTCCGGATCCCCAGGGCGTAGAGAAGGCGGGCCAGATCCCGGTGTTTGGAGCGCTCCAGGGAGGCCAGCAGATTGGCGGCGCTCTTCTCCCCGGTGCGCTCCAGGGTGAGAATCTGCTCTTTGGACAGCTGATACAGATCCGCCGGGGAATGGACCATCCCCGCTTCCACCAGGGCGGTAATCATCGCCTCCCCCAGGCCGTCGATGTCCATGGCATCCCGGGAGACGAAATGGATCAGATTCCGCAGCAGCTGGGCGGGGCAGTCGATGTTGGTGCACCGGAGGGCGGCTTCCCCCTCCTCCCGGGTCACCGGCGCCCCACAGGAGGGGCAGGTATCCGGCAGGCGGTAGACCGGGGCTTCCGGGTGGTGAATCGCCACCGCCACCACCTCGGGGATGATCTCCCCCGCCTTTCGCACCACGATGGTGTCCCCCACGGCGATTCCTTTTTCGTCGATGAAGTCCTGGTTGTGGAGGACCGCCCGGCTGACGGTGGTCCCGGCCAGCTCCACCGGGTCAAAAACGGCGGTGGGGGTAAGGACGCCGGTGCGTCCCACCTTCACCTCCACCTGGCGCAGGACCGTTTCCTTCTCCTCGGGGGGATATTTGTAGGCAACGGCCCACCGGGGGAACTTGGCGGTGGAGCCCAGCTGGTCCCGCTGGGCAAAATCGTCCACCTTGACCACCGCCCCGTCGATGCCGTAGGGGTAACTTCCCCGCTCGCTGCCAATCCGGCGGATCTCCGCCTCCACCTCCTCCGGGGTGGTGCAGGCGGGCAGCTGGGGAATCACATGGAAACCCTGCTCCCGCAGGTAGTCCAGGGACTGCCGGTGGGAGGAAAAGGTTTTTCCCTCCACCAGCTGCACGTTGAAGATCAGGATATCCAGGCCCCGCTTGGCGGTGATTTTGGGATTCTTCTGGCGCAGGGAGCCGGCGGCGGCGTTGCGGGGATTCTTAAAGGGCTGTTCCCCCGCGTTCTCCTGCTGCTCCACCACCCGCAGAAAGCTCTCCCGAGGCATATACACCTCCCCCCGGACGATCAGCCGGGGCAGGGCCTCCGGCAGCCGGAGGGGGATGGAGCGGATGGTGCGCAGGTTCTCGGTCACATCCTCCCCGGTGACCCCGTCCCCCCGCGTGGCCCCCTGGACCAGGAGCCCGTCCCGGTACTCCAGCGCCACCGAGAGGCCGTCGATCTTGGGCTCCACCACATAGAGGGAACCGCCGGTCTGCTCCTGGGTGCGGCGGAGAAAATCGGCCACCGCGTCGGTATCAAAGACGTCCTGCAGCGACCCCAGCTGCACCGGGTGGTGCACCGGGGCAAAGGTATTCTGTGCGGTCCCCCCCACCCGGGAGGTGGGGCTGTCCGGCGCTTTGAACTGGGGGTACCGTTCCTCCAGCTCCAGCAGGGCGTGCAGCATTTTATCGTAAGCAAAATCGTCGATCTCGGGATCGTCCAGATCGTAATACCGGTGGGAATGGTACTCCAGCTCCCGCTGGAGGCGGGCCATCTCCCGGCGGATCTCTGCTTCCTCCATGGGCATCCTCCCTATTCCATCCGCGCCAAAGGCGGATAAACTCCAGAATAGTATACCACATTTCCCCTGCCGGAACAACGCCCCGCCCCCGAAAGAAGGGGAATTTTCTCCCCCTCAGGCCCCGTAATCGGCCACCAGGCCGGGGATGGTATCCTTCGTCTCCACCTGGGTAAAGGCCTCGGGCACCCGGCCCACAATCACCGTCTCCCCCAGGCAGATGCTGCTGCTCACCTGGGTGTGAACGGTGCAGCCGGGACAGATGGCTTCCACCTGGACGGTCACCTGGAGCATCACCTGGTAGCGGGTTTGGTTGATCCCCGCCTGGTCAAAGGAGTGGTACACCTGGGTGACCACATCCCCCACCGGCTCCACCACAAAGGGCACCCGGGGCCCCCGGCCGGTGAGGATCTGGCTGCCGGTGAGGGTTCCCGCCGGGATGGAGATTCCCTGCTGGGTATACTGGCGCAGCAGCCCGGCCAGCTCCTGGGTGATCCGGGCCCGCACCTGGTTCATCTGGGCCATGTCGGTCTGGACGGCGGTGACCTCCCCCTGGTCGTTGCGCTCCACCTGGAGGAGGGGGGAGTCGGTCTGCCAGGCGTCCTCCTGGCCCAGGGCCTGGTTCAACAGGCGGGTAACCTCCAGGCGGATGTGCCCCTCGGCGATGGTGCGGACCATGGGGCGCACCTGTACCTCGAACAATACCCCCGCCACCCCGGCCAGCAGGCCCGCCGCCAGCAGCCATCCTGCCCTCCAGCGGGTCCGGCGCCTTCTATTTCTTCCCATAGGATCGTCTCCTTTCCTCCCCGTCCTTCCCACAGGGAAGGAATCCTCCCGCAAAAGGGGATTCGGGGCAAAGGGGAAGCGGTTTTCCCCCTCTTTTCAGCTTATTCCCAAGGGAAAGGATCGGTCCCCCGCCCAGGCGGGCGGGAACCATCCGGCCCCCGCGGGCATATGGTGAGGGTAACAGGCTGCTTCCCACCCCTGGGCGTGCCCCTTTGGGGGGAAGCCGACCTCCCATTTCACCATGGCCCGCCCGGCGCCCTGCGCCGGCGCGGCGCTTCTTTGGGAAAGGAGACATTCTATGGCAAACTTTTCGGCAAGCTGGCCCTACCGGCCGGACTCCAGCTCCCCCCTTCTTCCCTGGGAGGGAACCGGCACCTCCACCTCCGGTTCCAGCAGCTCCCCGGCCCAGAGCAGCCAGACCGAGCCCACCCCCAGCACCCCCAGCATCCCCAGCGAGGAGAGTACCCTCCTCTGCAGCCCGGAAAACAAGGCGGGCTCCACCTTTCTCCAGTGCCTCTCCCAGGAGGCGTATCCCCGGGTCTGCGTCCAGGGAAGCAACCGGGCGTGGTCCAATCTGCTCTCCCGGGTATACGCCGGGCCCAGCAGCGAGCTGACCAAGCTGCTCCGCTATGAATATCAAAGCCTGATCCTGGAACAGGATTATCCCCTGGTGGGCCAGGAGCTGCGGGAGATGAGCCGCAACGACATGGACCACCTGGATCTGGTGGGACAGCTGATCGTGCTGCTGGGCGGGGACCCCATCTTCGGCGTCATCGCCCGCCAGGGGGTCAACTGGTGGCGGGGCGGCCTCATCCCCCGAAACCAGACAGCCCGGCAGGCACTTACCTACGACATCCGCGCCCAGGAAGAGGCCATCCGTACCTATCGCCGGCTGATGCTCCTCATCAGCGACCCCAACATCGACGCCCTCCTGCGCCGCATCCTGGCCGACGAGCAATGCCAGCTGCAGGTCCTCCGCTCCCTTCTCTCCACCCTGTAACCGGGAGCGGGCGCCTCCTTTTGACGGCAAGAGCCCCGTCCCACAGAGAGGGACGGGGCTCTTGCCATGGTCTTGGGCGGGAGGCGCGGCTCCCGGTCAATTTTCCTGGTAGGTGGACAGGCAGTCCAGCAGTTGAGGGAATACGGTGTCCCACTTGTCCTGGGCGCCGGTGATCTGGTAACAAACCACGCTGGTATCGGTGGTAAAGTAAGCAATGTAGTTGTTGGCCGCGAGGCCGCCGGCCATTCCCTGGTACAGCTCCCCATAAAAATTCTCGGCAAAGGGCAGGTCCAGCGCCTCCTGCTCCACCGGCTGGGTCCCCAGCTGCGCGCTCATCGTCTGCTGGTACTCCTGCTGCATCTCCTCCAGCACGGCCGCTCCATCGGCGCCCTCCAGGGGGATGGAGAGAAGCATCACAAAGGTCTGCTGATCGTCGCTGGCAGCCATCAGGGCATTGTCCTGGCTGTTGGCAATCTCGCTATACTCCCCAGGCAGCCGGATGGTCACCTGGGTATTGGGGACGGTCATCTCCACCCGGTCGTCGTCCGGCTGGAGAGACGGCTCCTGGGAGGACGCAGGCTCGCTGCCGCTCTCCTCCACCTGGCTGTTTTCTTCCACCTGGCTGCTCTCCCCTGTGGAGACAGGCTCGCTTTGGGAGGCCGCCTCCGAGGAAGGAACCTCCGAAGGCGCCTCTTCTCCGCCGCAGGCGGCCAGGCTCAGGGAAAGCATCACCGCCACCAGGCAGGCGGTCCACTTGGTCATACGATTCATGGCAGATTCTCCTCTTGGTTGAATGAACGGCTGAGGCGGCGGGCAACCTCCAGCACAAACCGCTGGCAGTGCAGGCCGGTCGTCCGGTCGTACCCTTCGCCGTGAAGCTCGTGATTGGACAGGATCCGAAGGCCCAGGAAGGGAACCCCCAGGCCGGCCGCCACCTGGGCCGCGGCAAAGGTCTCCATCTCCTCCGCCCAGACGCCCAGCGTCTCGTGGAGGAAGCGAATCCGGTCCACCTCCCGGTTCCACTGGTCGGCGGTGCCGAGCACCCCTGCTGCCACCCGGCCGGTATGGTGGGCAGGGGCGGCCTCCAGGGCCGTTTGCAGCAGCTCCCAGTCCCCTTCCAGACGGTAACAGTCCCGCCGCCCTTCCCCAGGGCGGCCGACCGAGACGGGAAAGGGGGTCCACTGCTCCGGACAGACGCCCGCCCCCCGGTCCCGGTGGGGCGAGGAAAAGGCACCCAGGTTCACCATCACCCAGCCCAGCACCAGGTCGCCCCGGTGCAGGTCCGGGTGATACCCCCCTGCCGTCCCCTGATTGAGGATGGCCCGGGGGCGGTACCGGCGGACCGCCAGGGCGGTGGCAGCGGCGGCATTGGCCATCCCGATCCCGGTTACCGAGACGACCAGCTGCCGGCCCGCCGCCTCTCCCCGGACAAACCGCCAGGCGCCTTCCCACTCCTCCGTTGGGTGGGACAGGCAGTCGATCAGCCAGTCGGTCTCCACATCCATGGCCCCCTGGATCAGCAGAGGAGCCGCAGGCAGAGCATCCTCCTTCACAGCCATCCCTCCTTACCGGGCAATGGCGTCGTAGAGCTCCTCCGCGCTGTGGCAAAGGGTCTCCACCCCGGCTTCCCGCAGCTTCTGAGGGGTACTGTAGCCCCAGTCCACAATCAGCATATCGATGCCGGCGTTGCGGGCGGTGGCCGCATCCACCGGGGAATCCCCGATGTAGACCGCTCCTTCCTTTGGCAGCTGGAACTGTTCCAGAATATGGAGCACCATGGCAGGATCCGGCTTACTGGGCCGGTCGTCCTGCTGGCCGTAGGTAAGCTCCACCAGCCCGCCAAAGCAGGACTTCACCAGATTCTGGGTCATCTTCTCCGGCTTGTTGGTGTTGACGGCGATGCGGATTCCCGCCTCCCGAAGCCGCCGAAGCAGCTCCACCATGCCGGGGAAGGGGGTTCCCCCCTGCTCGCTGGACCGCTCATACTCCTCCAAAAACCGCCGGTAAACCCGCTCCTCCTCCTCGTCGGAGATATCCGCCGGCAGCGCCCGGTGGATGAGGGGACGGGCGCCGTTCCCGATGTAGGTTTTTACCTCCGCCAGGGTGTGGGTGGGATACCCGCAGGCCTCCAGCGCCTTGTTGCAGCTGGCGGCAATGTCCACCACCGAATCCAGAAGGGTTCCGTCCAGGTCAAAAATTGCACATTGTTTCATCGTCCATTCCTCCCCGGCGGGTTGTCAGGCCTTCGGCGCCCGCTTGCCGTTGGTGCGCTGGAGGAACTTCTCGTTGTTGATGACCGCCCGGGTATGGGTGCCCTGCCCGATGGGGCCGCACTCGTCCTCCGCCCACACCTTGAACTCGATCCGCTTTCCTTCCCAGGCGGTTACCTGGGCGTAGGCGGTCACCTTCATCCCCATGGGGGTGGCGGAGGTATGCTCCACCTCCACCCGGGTTCCCACCGTCCCCTGGCCCTCCTCCAGGAGCGGGGCCACACAGGCGGCCGCCGCGTGCTCCATCAGGGCAATCATGCTGGGGGTGGCAAAAACCTCCAGGTCTCCGCTGGCCAGGCTCTTGGCAATGTTGGTATCGTCTACAACCGTTTCCATCTTGGCGGTTCTTCCAATTTCCATGGTGTTTCCTCCCGTTTTGTACAAAATTCTGCTGTTGCAGCTCCCATTATACTCCTTCCCCCGGGAAAAGAAAAGACAAAAAGAGCCGCCCGCCGGCAGCAATCCGCGGCCTGCGGGCAGGAATCTTCCTCATACCGGTACCGGCTCCACCTTTTCCACCGTCAACCCTCCCTGATTCCAGCCGCAGCGGATCTCCTCCCCCGCCCGCAGCTGGCCGGACAGAATACGGGTCGCCAGGGGATCCTCCACCTGGCGGCGGACCGCCCGGCGCAGGGGGCGGGCCCCCTGTGCCTTCTCCCGGCAGGCAGCCGCCAGGCCCTGGGCGGTCTTGGAGGAGAAGGCCACCCGGATCTCCAGCTTCTCCAGCCGCTGGGCCACCTCTTCCAGCATCATGGCGGCAATACGGGTCAGCTCCGCCGTCCCCAGGCGGTGGAAGAGGATGGTCTCGTCGATGCGGCCCAGAAACTCGGGCCGAAAGGTCTGGCGCAGCTGGGTCATCACCCCTTCCCGGCTCTTTTCCTCGTCATCCGCCGCCCCAAAGCCCAGGGCGTGGCACTCGGTGACAAAGCGGGCCCCCACATTGGAGGTCATAATCACCACCGCGTTCCGGAAGCTGGCCTTCCGCCCGTGGGTATCGGTGAGGCAGCCCTCCTCCATCACCTGGAGAAGCAGGTTAAAAATATCCGGATGGGCCTTCTCGATCTCGTCGAAGAGGACCACCGAGTAGGGCCGGCGGCGGACCTGCTCGGTCAGCTGGCCGGCATCGTCGTATCCCACATAGCCGGGGGGCGAGCCGGTGAGGCGGGAGACGCTGTGCTTCTCCATATACTCGGACATGTCCAGCTGGATCACCGCCTCCGGGTCCCCGAAGAGAGCGTCGGCCAGCGCCCGGCACAAGCGGGTTTTCCCCACCCCGCTGGGGCCCAGAAACAGGAAGCTGCCCACCGGCCGGCGGGGGTCCCGCAGGCCCACCCGGCTGCGGCGGACCGCCCGGGACACCGCCTGAACCGCCTCCTCCTGGCCGATGACCCACCGGCCCAGCTGGCTCTCCAGCCCCAGCAGATCCTGGCTTTCCTGGCGGGTCAGCGCGGAGAGGGGCACCCCGGTGGTCCGGGAGACCAGGGCAGTCACATCCTCCCCGGTTACAATCCGTTCCCGCCTGCGGTTGCGCAGGGCGGTCTGGGCCGCCAGCTCCCGGCGCTTCTGCTCCAGGGCGGCCCGCAGCATCTCCTCCCCGTCCCCGCTTTTCCGGCGCAGCTGCCCCTCCAGCCGGGCGCATTCCTGTTCCAGCTGCTCGGTATCCACCTCGGCGGCGTAGCAGCAAAGGCGCACCTGGGAGGCCGCCTCGTCCATCAGGTCGATGGCCTTGTCCGGCAGGCGGCGGTCGGGCAGATAGCGGACCGACAGCTCCACCGCCCGGCGAATGGCCTCGTCGGTGATCTTCAGCCGGTGGTGCCGCTCGTACCGGTCCCGCAGGCCGGTGAGGATCGCCACCGTCTGGTCCTGGTCCGGCTCCTCCACCTCCACGCTCTGGAACCGCCGCTCCAGGGCGCCGTCCTTTTCAATATACCGGCGGAACTCCTCCAGGGTGGTGGCCCCCATCACCTGAAGATCCCCCCGGGCCAGCTGAGGTTTGAGGATGTTGGCGGCGTCGATGGCGCCCTCGGCTCCGCCGACCCCCACCAGCGTGTGAAGCTCGTCGATAAAGAGGATGATGTTCCCCTCCCGCTTTACCTCCTGCAGGATCGACTCCACCCGGCCCTCAAAATCTCCCCGGTATTTGGTCCCGGCAATCATGCTGCACAGGTCCAGGGCCAGCAGCCGCTTGCCCTGGAGGGCGTCCGGCACCTGGCCGTCGGCCAGGCGCTGGGCCAGTCCCTCGGCCACCGCCGTCTTGCCCACCCCCGCCTCCCCCACCAGGCAGGGATTGTTCTTGGTCCGGCGCACCAGGATCTGGAGGCAGCGGTCGATCTCCCGCTCCCGGCCGATCACCGGGTCCAGCCGCTTTTCTTCCGCCAGGCGGGTCAGGTCCCGGGAGAACTTGTCCAGCTGGCGGCTGCTCTCCCGGCGGGCAGGTTCCCCCCGGACCGTCCGGCCGCTCCGCCACTCTTCCCGGGCCGGCGGTTCCGCCTGGCCCCCCATCAGTCGAATCCATTTGTTGGGGTCGACCCCCATCCCCCGCAGCAGCTCCACCGCGCAACTCTCCTTTTCCCACAGGATCGCCAGCAGAATTTCGTCCAGATCCGCGGCATGTTTCCCCTGTTGTCCTGCCCACAGGACAGCGTTCTGGAGGATGGCCTGGCTGTGGGAGGTGAGATCCTCCCGGCCCAGCATCCGGCCGCCCCCTTCCCCCTGGCCGACCCGTTTCAGAACGGCCTGGCGGCAGCGGGCAAAGGAAACGCCCTCCTGTTCCAGGAAAGGGTATCCGGCTCGCAGCAGCCCCAGCAGCAGATGCTCGCTTCCAATATAGGTGTGCCCCCACAAGCTGGCCAGCATCACCCCCAGCCCCACGGCGTTTCCCGCCCGCGGGGTAAATCCCTGGTACCGAAACATCCCGCACCTCCTTTTTCTATCTTCTAATATAAACCGCCTGACCCGGGATATTCTCAGGAACATCCCTGCGGCCCACTTCATAGGATAGGGTGAATACATTGATGGGAGGCAACGCCTTATGTGTAACAACAACTGTTTTGGCGGCAATGGTAGCTGGCTGTGGATCCTGATCCTCATCCTGCTGTTCGGCTTTGGCGGCTGCGGCATGAACACCGGTTGCGGCAACAGCTGCTGCAACAGCGGCAGCTGCAACTGCAACAACGGCTGCACCTGCAGCAACAACTGCTCGGACAACTGCTGCTGCTAATCCTTTTCTGCCTCACAGATTGCCAGTAAAAAAGGGGAGACGCGGGTTTTACCCGCGTCTCCCCTTTTTGGCCGCTGCCGCGCCGCCGTCGGCTTTACCGCAGCTGGCCCATCAGGCAGTTCATATAGCTTTGGAAATGGGAGAAGACGATGCCCGGCTCCTGCAGGTCGGGGCACCACCGCTTCATCCACTCCAGGCTGATATACCCGTCGTACCCGTTGTCCTCCAGGATTTTCAGGGTGTCCATCACCGGAACGTCCCCATAGCCCATCATCCGGTAGACCACCTTGTTGTCCACCATGACCGAATCCTTCACATGGATATACTCCACCCACCGGCCGATGTTGTCGTAGGTTTCCCGGGGGGATTCCCCATGGAAGCGGTAGGGATGGTGAATGTCCCACAAAACGCCGCTGGTAAGCGGATCGGCCTTCTCCATAAACGCCCGCAGCACCTTGCTGTCACAGAAGACACCGTTGGTCTCGATGAGGGGCTTGACGCCGGTACCCTTGGCATAGTCGCAGATTTTGGCATAATTCTCGCCGGCCCGGGCAATGTCCGCGTCCTCCGGGGCGGCCACCGGGGTAATCATCACCCGCACATAGGGCGCCCCGATCTCCGCCGCCAGATCCACGTAGGCCTTGGCCTCCTCCAGATTCTGCTCCTCCATGGCGGGAGAGGCCCCCGGCTTGCCCAGGCAGGCGCCGGACGTGAGCATGGGGAAGGTCATCTTGGCCGCCTTCATCTGGCGGACCGTCTCCTCCCGGTTGGCAGGCAGAA
This sequence comes from Candidatus Heteroruminococcus faecigallinarum, assembly GCA_904387055.1. Taxonomy (GTDB): domain Bacteria; phylum Bacillota; class Clostridia; order Oscillospirales; family Ruminococcaceae; genus Heteroruminococcus; species Heteroruminococcus faecigallinarum. Next base: position 15,797 of record CAJFKV010000005.1, read on the forward strand.
AGCACTTGATGGCGGGGGCAAACATCTCCCCGCCCATGCCGCGGATCTCGATGCCGTCCAGGCCCAGGTCCTTCGCCGCCGCGAAGATTTCATTCCATGTCCATCCGGGACAGCCGAGCGTCGAAAATGCGAGTTTCATCATTCATTCCCTCTTTCGCTTATCAATGGGCTATTTGAAAAATCAATCCTCTTCCGGTTCTACCTCCACCGGCTCCTCGTCCGATTGGGAGGCAGCATTGTCATCCTTGACAAAAAGGGTCACCCGGTCCTGGTACTTGCGGATGGAGGTGCCGGCCCGCTTGTCGGTGCGCAGGATCACCCCCGACGCCGCGTCGGGATCGTCCACCTCAATCACGTCGTACTGGATCCCCATGGTGGTGAGGGTTTCCATGGCGTATTCCAGGGTACTGCCCACCAGGCTGGGCATCTCCACCATCTCCGAGCCCTTGCTCACATGAAGGATCAGGTCATCCCCCTTGTGCATCTCGGTCCCCGGTTCCGGCTCCACCTGGAAGATCACATCCGCCGGGTATTCCTCGTTGTAGTCGGACACCACCTGGATATTGAAATTCTCCGTATATTCGGTATTCTTCTGCACCTCGCCGATGTAGAACCCCACCAGGGACGGCGACCGGACGATCTCCTCCTGGGAGGCGGAGGATTCCTCCGCCTGGGAGGACGAGGAGGATCCGCCCTGGGTGGGGAGGATCAGCTCGGAGAGACCTCCCCGCCACAGATAGGTAAAGGCCCCCACGATCAGTACCAAGGTAACCGCCATGGCCAGAACCAGGTACAGGGCGGTGGAGGATTTCCGGCGGCGGGGCTTGGGGGACGGTTTGGGCGGTTCTTCCTCCCGCCGGGCCGGTTCCGCCAGCTTATCCGCGTCAAAGACAGCGGTATTGCCGCTGACCGATTCCAGCAGGTTGGCGGTAAACTCGTCGATGGTGCCGGTGCGGTAATCCGCCTGGAGCACCATGGCGGCGCTGAGCGCGTCGGACACCGCCTCCGGAATGGACGGGTCCACCTGGGCTGCCGGCACCAGGCTGTCTTCCACCAGCCGGTCCATGGCCGGCGGAGGGGCGATCCCGGTGAGGGCCCGGTACAACAGGGCCGCACAGCCGTACACATCGGTAAAGGCCCCTACAAAATCGGTGGCGCTGTACTGCTCCGGGGCCGAGTAGCCTGGGAACAGCTCGCAGCCGATGGCGCTTCCCTCCCGGCGCAGTGCCTGGGTGGCAAACCCCTGCAGCCACAGCCGCCCGGTGCTGTCGATCAGCACATTCCCGGGACCGATCCCCAGATGGAGCAGCCCCCGGCTATGTAGGTTGGACAGGCTGGTAAACAGGGGCATAAAGAGCTTTTTGGCCACCGGCCAGCGGAGGGGCCCGCCGCTCCGCTCCAAGAACTCCTCAAAGGAGAGGGTCTCCAGGTACTGGAAGACGCCGTACCGGGTGCCCCCCTCCCGCAGGTATCCCACCGGCGGAACCATGGCCTCGGTAACCGGCTGGGCCGCCAGTTTTTTAATCAGCAGGTCGAACGCCTGGGCGTAATCCTCAAAGTCCTCTTCCTTCCCCTCCAGCACCTGGAGAGAGCGGCCGTCCTCCCCCCGGCAGGAAAAGGCCCGGGGATAAAACTCCCGCAGGAGCACTTTGCGCTGGTCCACCATGTCGTAGCCCAGATACTCGGCAAACTCCCCATTGGCATAACGGAGCCTTCCCGAGAGGAACCGCTCCCCCAGCAGCGTGCCGGGGCGCAGAAAGCCCTCCGGCTGCTGCTCCTGCTCCTCCCGGCTCGCGCCGCAGGAGGGACAGGGGGCAGATGGGTCCTCCAGCTGCTCCATACAGGCCAAACACAGGTTCTTGGTATCGTCCATCGTCGGTCATTCACTCCCGAAGGGGACGGCGGCCGTCCTTCCGGCTACGCCGTCTCAATCTCGTCCGCATCGTGGAGGTTCAGGAGATCCACCGCCATCTCCCGCAGCTTGAACTTCTGGATCTTGCCGCTGGCGGTCATGGGAAGCTGATCCAGGAAGAGGACGTAGCTGGGCACCTTGTGGCGGGCCATGTTGGCCTTTACCAGGGCCTTCACCTGCTCCTCGTCCATCGTCTGCCCCTCCCGCAGGATGATGCAGGCGCATACCTCTTCGCCGTAGCGCTTGCTGGGCACGCCGATCACCTGGACATCCTGCACCTGGGGCTGGGTGTACAAGAACTCCTCGATCTCCTTGGGGTAGATGTTCTCTCCTCCCCGAATAATCATATCCTTGATGCGTCCTGTAATATTATAATACCCGTTTTCATCCACCATTGCAAGATCCCCGCTGTGGAGCCAGCCATCCGCATCGATGGCCTGGCGGGTGGCCTCCTCCATCTTGTAGTAGCCCTTCATGGTGTTGTACCCCCGGGAGCAAAACTCCCCCGGCTGCCCCGGCCCCAGGGTTTCCCCCGTTTCAGGGTCGATGATCTTGGTCTCCACATAGGGCATCGACCGGCCCACCGTGGATACCCGCAGCTCGATGCTGTCGTCGGTGGTGGTCATGGTGGTGGCAGGGGAAGCCTCGGTCTGTCCGTAGGTGATGCAGATCTCCTTCATATTCATCTTGTCGATCACCTCCCGCATCACCTTGATGGGGCAAGGGGAGCCAGCCATGATGCCGGTGCGGAGGGTCGAAAAGTCAAACTTCTCAAAATCCGGGTGCTCCAGCATGGCGATATACATGGTGGGCACCCCGTGGACGGCGGTGCACCGCTCCGCCTGGATGGCGCCCATTACCTTCACCGGGCTGAAAACGTCCACCAGCACCATGGAGGTGGCATGGGTGAGGGAGGCCATGGTGGCCAACACCAGCCCAAAGCAGTGGAAGAGGGGCACCACAATGCACAGCTTGTCCTGGTGGGTAAACTTCATGCAGTCGCCAATGCACATCCCGTTGTTGACGATGTTGTAATGGGTCAGCATCACGCCCTTGGGGAAGCCGGTGGTACCGGAGGTATACTGCATGTTCACCACGTCGTGGGGGTCCAGGCTGTCGGCCACCGCGCGCAGATCGGCGTCGGCCACCGACCGGCCCATCTCCTCCAGCTCCTTCCAGGGGAGCATTCCGGCGGGGCAGGGCTTGTCGTCGCTCACATAAACCACCGACTTGAGGAAGGGCAGCATGGGGTTCTCGTATTGGCCGGGAACGCTGTCCTTCAGCGTGGGGCAAAGCTCGTTGACGATCTCCACATAGCTGGCGTCCTTAAAACCGTCGATCATCACCAGAACCTTGGTGTCCGACTGGCGCAGCAGGTACTCCAGCTCAAAAACCTTGTAGGCGGTGTTCACCGTTACCAGCACCGCCCCAATCTTGGCCGAGGCGAAGAGGGTCAGCAGCCACTCGGGGACGTTGGTGGCCCAGATGGCCACATGGTCCCCCTTCTTCACCCCCAGAGCCATGAGGCCCCTAGCAATCCGGTCCACCTCTTGGTCGAATTCTTTCCAGGTGCGCCGGTAGTTGTGCTGGAGATTCACCACCGCCTCGTCGTCGGGATAGGTGGCGGCTACCTGTTCTAGCAGCTTGCCAACGGTAATGTCCATCAGTTCTTTCATCGTCATTGCCTCCTTAACTTGTTTGCTCTGGAGCCGGCAAAGGCAGTCCGGTTCCCGCGTCGCTTTTGCAACAAAAAAAGCTTTCGTCTCCTGTTTCCAGAAGACGAAAGCCTGCTTGCTTCCGCGGTACCACTTCGTTTGACGCCCAAGGCGCCCGCTCGCCGGTGTCCAACAACACCTGCTCCCGCTATCGGTGGAGCTTCCGTCCGTGCCTACTTCCATTGGTTCAGCCGGCCGCTCAAGGGCCAGTTCACAGCAACTGGACTTCTGCCGCTTTTCAGCAACCGCGGCTCTCTGTAAGAAGGGTCTGCTGCTACTATTCCCCATCAACGCGTTATTCAAACATGAAGTTGTTGTCTTGGATTGTATCAGCCTCCATGGCGTTTGTCAAGGGACTTTCCCGATCGGCGTCCAAAATTATCGATTCTGTCTTATTTTTCACCGCCGAAGCAGCCAATAAATAGTGACAAATACCACAATGGACAGGAAAGAGGCCCACAACACAATTCCCCGGTCCACGCCGGGAAAGAGCCCCTCCCCCTCCGAGGAAGAAGCAAACACATAGGTTACCTGCCGGGGAGTCTCTTCCCCGGCAGGAGAGGCGGCCGCCTCGGCGGAAGGGGACGGAGGAGCGGCCTCAACCACAGCCGATACCTGCCACCCCGCAGACGGTTGGGAACTGCTGCTCTTGGCCGAGCTGCCCGCCCGGGACCCGTCCTCCTTGTCGTCCTCTTCTTCCTCCTCTTCCTCGTTGTCCTCATCGTCTTCATCGTCCTCCCGGACGTCGCTCCCCGAGATATCCGGCGGCGGGAGGGAGCTGCTGCCCTCCCCAGGTTGGGAACTGGAGGGTGGCGGCGTCACCGGCTGGACAAAGCCTCCGCCGTACAGCTCCACCTGTGCCAGCTCCAGCCGGTTGTCGAAGGGCCGCACCGTTTGGGAATTGTAGACCGCCAGCTGGGTGCTTCCCCGCAGCGTAACCCGGAGCTTGGTGGTGCCCGCCGGCAGGGTCGCCTCGTACCATTCCCCATAGGCTACGGGGACGCTTCCCTTCCAATAAATCTCCACCTGGGACAGTTTCGGCTCCAGCGCCTGGAAGGCGCCGCTGCCGGCCGCCTCCAGATTGAGCCCATACCGAAAAAGCTCCGCCATGGACGGCTGGCTTTCCGAGTAAAAGACCGGCGTTTCCACCATGGGGTGGTAGTACAGTTTCTCCCCCTGCTGGGGCAGAAAGACCTCCCCGTCGGCGTTTACCCGGCAGGGAAGCGCCTTTGAAAGATCCACCTCCGGCCCGCTGCTGCCCAGGCGCATCATCTGCAGCGCGGGCTCCTCGGTGGCAAAGGTCCCATTGGCGCTGTACAGAAAAATCCGCACCCACTGGGGTTCTTCCACCTGGTAGGTAACCGATGCCGGCCTCGCCGGATTCACCATTTTCAGGCTGGTACGATCGGTCACGCCGGGCGCCTGGGTCTCCACCGGATAGGGAGCCGCCGCTGCCTGCAAATTCTGATAGACGGCATAGTCGCACCCCTCCGCCCCGTCGCAGGGATCGACGGCGGCGGCGGTAGAAGGTGCAGTGGGAAACGCCGCAGCCAGAGCCATAATCATCGAGATGCACGCAACAGGCCAAGTTCCCATGACAACACCTTCTATCCATTTTTGTTTATTTTATCCAATTTTATCATATAATTATGCAATTATCAACTTTTTCGACAAAATTCTATTTATTTTATAAAAATTCCAAGTGATTTTTCTCATTTTCACGGTACCGTATTGTCTTATGAAAACAGCTTTTCTTTGCCCGCCAAAGGCAAAAGGGCTGCATCACCGAGGATACAGCCCTTTTGCCTTTGGGGGGTAGGAGACTATTCTGAAAATGAAGTGGTAGTTATAGAATATCATATTGATTGTAGACAGTCAACTCAATGGAATTTACAAACTTTCCGCGGATTTCTTGTGGATAACCTCCAGTATCTGTCCGCCGGAAGACAATATCATCGATCCGTATCCCCATCCGCTTCCAACCGCCGGTCGCGGCGGCTCTTGCCCCACCACAAAAGATAAACATACAGGAACAGCCCGCCCAATACCAACGGCAGCAGATCGGTGGTCAGCAGGCCGTTCTCCACCGGCTGCCAGCCGCCGCTCAGCCAATTTCCCAGCCAGGCAAGGAGGTTGAGACCGCCAACCGCCAGATAGGAATGCATCCACCGGCGGGTCCAGCGGTTTTCCACCTGATAAGCGCCTTGGCAGATGGTCACCGTTGCAAAAAAGGCGGTGGCCGCCGTCAACAGGATCACCGCCCCCATGGCCGGCTCCGCCCACGGGCGGTACTGGGAAAGGATGCCGTCGGCCAGCACCAGCCCCATCAGCAAAAAGGCGGTGTGAAACCCAGCCCGCCAGCGAATCTTCTTTTGCCGCTCGTCCAGATCGTACAGTTCCATCCCTTCATTCCTCCCAAAACAGATCGTCCAGCGTCTTTCCCAGCACCCGGCAGATGGCGATGCAGAGCCGCACCGTGGGATTGTAGTCCCCGCTCTCGATGGCCACAATGGTCTGGCGGGTCACCCCCACCCGCTGGGCCAGCTCCTGCTGGGAAAGGCCCAGCGCGGCCCGGGCTGCTTTCAGCTTCCGGTTCTTCCCCATTGGCGTTCCCTCCCTGTCCTTATTGTAAGGTATCTTTGTCAAAAAGTCAATTATAATTGACTACCTCGGGGCAAAATTCCTCCTCGGTCATAGAATACCATAGAAAGGAGTGGTACCATGGAGCATTTCCGGCCCAGCGACGACTGCCGCCGCTTTTATGGTTCCCTGTCTCCCCAGGAGGTCCCCTATCTGGCGGCCACCCTAGCCAACCTATTGGCCGAGCGGCTGCCCCCCTCCCAGATGCTCCTGCTGGGAAATTTCCTCTCCCTGCTTACCTCCAGCCTCTTTGCCATGGCCAACCTCCAGGTGATCGACGACCACCGGGAACGGGTCCGGCAGGAACGGCGGGAAGGGAAACCAGTCACCTCTCTTTCGCCGGAGGAATTCGGCCCGGTGGATTGATTTTCCAAGGGTCCACCCTTTCCTTCCTTCTTCCCCTGTGGTATACTGACCCATATCGACCTTTTCCGTCAAAGGGGGCCCTGCCATGACCGCGCTGGAACTGAAGATAGCCGCCTGGGTGTTGATGACCGCCGGCTATCTGGGGGAGCTCTTTTTTCCCCATCTGCTTCTCTTCCAGATGGCGGGCACGGCGGCCGTGCCGCTGTTTGCCTACCTGGCGGCGGAGAGCTGCCGCTATATGCGGCGCTGGCCCTCCTACCTGAAGCGCCTGCTTCTGCTGGCCCTCTGCTCCGAGGTACCCTTCGATCTGGCGGTAAGCGGTCTCTTCTTCTGGCCCTTCCGCCAGAGCCCGGTCGTCACCCTCCTGTGTGGAGTGGCGGGGGTCGCCTTCTTTGACCGGTACCGGGACCGGGAATGGCGCTTCCTGCCCCTGGTGGGCAGCTGCTTCTTGTCGTCCCTCCTGATGGGCGACTACGGCCTCTACGGCGTGCTTCTCCTTTTCGCCTTCTACCTGTACGGGAGCGACCCCGCCCGGGCCACCTCCTTTGTGGGGATCCTCACCCTTCTGCTCCGGGGGGCGCCCCTTGTGGCGGGGCGGCCCACCCTGGAGACTACCCTGCCCTTCTGGGCTCTGGCCGCCTGCCCTCTCTTCTTCCTCTATGACGGCCGGCGGGGCGGGGGACGGCAGTTCCTCTTCTACCCCGCCTACCCCTTGCTGCTGCTCCTGCTGTGGGGCGGGACCGTTCTCCTCCCCGCCGGGTGATTTTCTATCCATTCATCAAAATACAGGTTTATTCCGGGGCTGTCATTGTTCATCTTGACAGCCCCGGTTTTTTGATGGCTTTCCCGCCCCTTCAACAAGTTGGTATATTTTCATAGTTTTGACCATCTTCTATCTTTATTATTTATGATTTCTTGCAATTTTTCATTTTTCTTTCTCACAGCGGCTGGTTTTCCCTTCTGCCCCTGCCAGGGTATATAATCAAGACAGTTCTTGGAAGAAAGGGGGAAGGTTCATGGCGCGGACGGTGCCGCTGGCGGCAGCGGTCAACGACCTGTCCGGCTTCGGCCGGTGTTCCTTGACGGTGGCCCTGCCGGTTTTGTCGGCCATGGGGATTCAGGCCTGCCCTCTCCCCACCGCCCTCCTCTCCAACCACACCGCCTACGACAGCTGCTTTTTCCAGGATCTCACCGCCTCCATCCCCCCCTACCTGGCGGAGTGGAAAAAGCTAGGACTTTCCTTCGACGCCATCTTCACCGGTTTTTTGGGCAGCTGGCAGCAGGTTTCCCTGGTGGAGGAGTTTGTCCACGGCTTCCGGGGGGAGAAGACCCTCTTCCTGGCCGACCCCGTCATGGGGGACGACGGGGAGCTCTACGCCACCTACGACCATTCCCTCTGCCAAGGGATGGCCCGCCTGGCCTTCCAGGCGGACGTCATCACCCCCAATCTTACCGAGGCCTGCCTCCTGGCGGAGGCCGACCACAACCAGATCGCCGCCCCCGGGCCGGACCGCCTGGATCGGCTTTTTCGGCTGGGACGGCAGCTGGCCGGCCGCGGGCCGTGGGGGGTGGTCATCACCGGCATCCAGCCGGACAGCCCCGGCCAGATCGGCAACCTGGTGATCGACCGGCGGGCCGCCCGGGAGGAGCTGGTCCTGACGCCGGCGGTGCCCCGTTCCTTTTCCGGAACAGGGGATGTCTTCGCCTCGGTACTCTGCGGCCGGCTGATCCAGGGATGGCCGCTCCTGGCGGCGGTCCGATCGGCGGCTGGCTTTGTCAGCCAGGCCCTGGCCGGCAGCGCCCGGGAAAACCTCCCCGCCCTGGACGGGGTCGCCTTTGAACCCTATTTACCGCTTTTATGGAAGGAGACATTCCCATGACCAATCGTTCCCACAGCTCCCCGCTTCCTCTCCGCTCCCCGGTGATCTGCCTGGTGACCGCCGCCATGTTTGCGGCCATCATCACCCTCACCACCGCCTACCTGTTCCACATCCCCATCGGCACCGCCGGCGGGTACATCCACATTGGGGACGCGTTCATCTACCTGGCCGCCTGTTTTCTCCCCCTCCCCTATGCCATGGCAGCGGCGGCAGTGGGGGCCGGCATGGCGGACCTCCTGTCGGGAGCGGCCATCTGGATGGTCCCCTCCCTCCTCATCAAGGCGGCGCTGGTGCCCGCCTTCCCCCGGGAGGGGAAGCTCTTCTGCCGGCGCAGCATCCTGGCGGTGCTGTTGGGCTGCATCATCACCCCCGGCGGCTACTACCTGGCGGAGGGAATCCTCACCGGCAGCTGGGTGGTTCCCCTGGCCAGCATCCCCATGAATCTCTTCCAAGGGGCTGCCAACGGCCTCCTGTTCCTCATCATGGCCTCCGCGCTGGACCGTTCCGGCGTCCCCGGGCGCCTGCGGGGGTGCTGATTCTTCGTCATTTCCCAACCATCCTTTTTTCACGAGCCGCCCTTCCCGGACAACTGCCGGGAAGGGCGGCTCCTTCCGTTGAGGAGTGGTTTCTGGTATAATGGGTACCATACCTTTCGGAACAGGGGGAGCCCGCCGGCTGCCGGCCCGCCCCGTTCCCTTCCAAGGAGGTTTTTCCATGGACCGTCCACGCGCCCCCCGCAACCGCACCATCACCCTTCGCCCGGAGGAAACTGCCGCCTATGCCGCCCGCTGCCTGAAAGCCGGCGGAGCCCCCTTCTCCCTGGCCCAGCTGGAGGATCAGGTGATCTGGGGGGAGATGGAGGAGGCGGCTTCCCTCCTTCCCGATTCCTTTGTGGACCTGCTGCTGGTGGACCCACCCTACAACCTGACCAAAACCTACGGGGCCCGGTCCTTCCGCCGGATGGATGCGGACCGGTACGCCGGGTATACCCGCCGGTGGCTGGAGGCCATCCGCCATACCCTGAAGCCCACCGCCTCGGTCTATCTCTGCTGCGACTGGCGCACCAGCATCACCGTGGCCCCCGTGCTGGAGGAGTTCTTCACCCTCCGCAACCGGATCACCTGGCAGCGGGAAAAGGGACGGGGCGCCCGGTCCAACTGGAAAAATGCCATGGAGGACATTTGGTTTGCCACCGTCTCCGCCAAAACCTACACCTTCCACCTGGAAGCGGTCAAGCAGCGGCGGCGGGTTCTGGCCCCCTACCGGCGGGAGGACGGCACCCCCAAGGACTGGGTGGAAGGGGAACAGGGGGGCTGGCGGGACACCTGCCCCTCCAACTTTTGGGACGACATCTCGGTCCCCTACTGGTCCATGCCGGAGAACACCGACCACCCGGCCCAAAAGCCGGAAAAGCTCTTTGCCAAGCTGATTCTGGCCAGCAGCAACCCGGGCGATCTGATCTTCGACCCCTTTTTGGGGTCCGGCACCGCCGCCGTCACCGCCAAAAAGCTGGGGCGCCGGTTCCTGGGGATCGAGCGGGAGGAGGAATACTGTGCCCTGGCCCAGTACCGCCTGGGACAGGCCCAAACCGATCCCCGTATCCAGGGTTACTGCGACGGGGTCTTTTGGGAGCGGAACACCCAGGCCATGCAGCATGCCGCCCTCCATCCTCCCGCGTCCGGCAAAAAAAACTAATTTCCCGGCAATCCAGAAGCTGGTACCGCCGGTTGCACAAAAGAGCCCCTCTCCCGTGGGGAAAGGGGCTCTTGTCCGTTTGTCAATCCAGATGGAGATCCTCCGACAGGTCCACCACTTCCCGCGCCTTGGAGGGCTCTTGTACGTCCTCCATGGTCAGGTTCAGGCGTGCGTTGGAGAGCATCAGCTTCAACCGATTCTCCTGGTTGATGGGGGTGGCGCTGGGGTCATAGTCCACCGCCACAATGTTGGAATAAGGATACTTGTCCTTGATCTTCCGCATCATTCCCTTGGCCACAATATGGTTGGGCAGGCAGCCAAAGGGCTGGGTACAGACGATGTTGTTCACCCCACTGTGGATCAGCTCCAGCATCTCGGAGGTAAGCAGCCACCCTTCTCCCATCTTGGCCCCCATGCCGATGAAACCGTCCACCATCTTCTGCAGATCCTGAAAACTGCTGGGGGCACGGAATTCTCCCTGCTTCTTCACCGCCCGGATGCCCTTGTTCTGCAGATACTCCAAAAAACGGAGGGCATAGGTGGCCACCGGCTTGGCCATGGTGCTCTTGCCATAGAGGTCGTAGTCGATCAGGTTGTTCTTCACACAATAGAGAAGGAAATCCAGCACGCCGGACACCACCGGCTCGGCCCCCTCGGCCACCAGGAAGTCCTCCAGATTGTTGTTGCCCAGGGGGGCGTACTTCATATAGATTTCCCCCACAATGCCGACCCGGACCTTCCCCTCCTTGCGGCGGGGGATGGCGGCAAAGTCCCGCAGCATCTTCTTATAGTTGTGGGTCAGCAGCAGGAACCGGGGGGAACAGAACTGGCGGTTCAGCTCCTCGATCCAGTGGTCTACCACCTTCTTGCTGTCCCCCTTGTTGATCTCGTAGGGGCGGCACTGGTTGTTGAGCCACATGAGCATGTCCCCGTAGAGCATGGCATAAAACACCTCCACCAGGAGGGGGGCGGTGATCTTGAAGCCGCTGCTCTTCTCCAGCTTGGAGAAGTTGAGGGAGATCACCGGCACCTGGGAGAAGCCGCACTTCTTCAGCGCCTTGCGCAGCAGGTAGATATAGTTGGAGGCCCGGCAGCCGCCGCCGGTCTGGGTCAGCATCAGGGCGGTGTGGTCGGGGTCGTATTTCCCGCTCTTGAGGGCGTCGATCATCTGGCCGATCACCAGCAGCGCCGGGTAGCAGGTGTCGTTATGGACGTTGGCCAGGCCCTCCTCCACCAGCTGACGGCCGGTGGTGCGGAGCACCTCCACCCGGTACCCGTGGCGGCCCAGGATGGTCTCCAGCATCTCGAAATGGATGGGGAGCATCATGGGCACCAGGATGGTATGGGTCTTGCGCATTTCGGGGGTAAACTCCACCGGCGGATCGTCCTCCAAATACCCATTGGGATCGTGGTAGCGTTCTTGTTCACTCAACGGTCGTCACCTCTCTCTTCCATGGCGGACAGCAGGCTGCGGATCCGGATCTTGGCCGCGCCCAGGTTGCTGATCTCGTCAATCTTGATCTGGGTGTAAAGCTTGCCCCCTGCCCGCAGGATCTCCCGCACCTCGTCGGTGGTGATGGCGTCCAGCCCGCAGCCGAAGGAAACCAGCTGGATCAGCTCGGTGCGGGGAGCGGTTACCACATACCGAGCGGCGCTGTAGAGGCGGGCGTGGTAGGTCCACTGGTTCAGCACATGCTGCCGGACCGGCGCCTCTTCCCAGCCGGAAACGCAGTCCTCGGTCAGCACCACAAAACCCAGGCTGGTGAGCAGCCGGTTGATGCCGTGGTTGATCTCCGGGTCAACATGGTAGGGCCGTCCAGCCAAAACAATGGACCGGAGGCCAAACTCCTTGGCATGGGCGATGGCCTTCTGCCCCTGGGTCCGAATCTCATCCTTATACTGCTGATACGCCTCGTAACCGGCATCGCAGGCAGCTCCCAGCTCCTCCAGGGTGATGTCGTCGTACCCGTTCTGGTGGAAGCATTCCTCCATCTTCCGGCAGAGGATCTCCTTGTTGTTCAGGCTCACATAGGGGTACAGATACCGCACCCCCGGGTCCAGGTCCATATTGGCCCGGATCAGCTCCGGATAGTAGGCCACCACCGGGCAGTTGAAGCAGTTGTCGGAAATATGCTCGTCAAAGTTGTAGCTCATGCAGGGGTAGAAGATCACGTCCACCCCTTTGGCCAGGAGGGCCTTGATGTGGCCGTGAACCAGCTTGGCCGGGTAACAGACCGTATCGGAGGGGATGGTGTTCTGCCCCTTCAGGTACAGCTCCTTGGAGGACCGGCCGGAAACCACCACCTCAAACCCCAGCTTGGTGAGGAAGGCGTGCCAGAAGGGCAGGTTCTCGTACATATTGAGGGCCATGGGCAGGCCGATCCGCCCCCGCGGGCCTTCCACCCCCTGGTAGGACATGAGCAGGTTGTATTTGTACTCGGCCATATCCGGCAGGTCGCTGTGGCTGGCCTTGCCGGTGACCGGGCGCTCGCACCGGTTGCCGGCGATGTGGCGGCTGCCGTCGGCAAAGGTGTTGATGGTCAGGCTGCAGTGGTTGGTGCAGAAATTGCAGTTCACCGCCTTGGAGGTATGGGAAAAGGCCGCCAGCTGTTCCCGGGTAATGGTCGTGCTTCCCCGGGGAGAGACATGCTGCTGGGCATAGAGGGCCGCCCCGTAGGCGCCCATCAGCCCGGCAATGGCGGGCCGGGTCACGTTGCAGCCCAGCTCCTTCTCAAAGCTGCGCAGCACCGAATCGTTGAGGAAGGTTCCTCCCTGCACCACAATGTTGTGGCCGATCTCGGCGGCGCTGCGGGCCCGGATCACCTTGTACAGGGCATTTTTCACCACGCTGATGGCAAGCCCTGCGGAGATATCCTCCACCGTGGCCCCGTTCTTCTGGGCCTGCTTGACCGAGGAGTTCATAAAGACGGTGCAGCGGGTTCCCAGGTCCACCGGCGCCTTGGCAAAGAGACCCAGCTTGGCAAAGGGGGCAATCTCGTACCCCAGGCTCCGGGCAAAGGTCTCGATAAAGGAGCCGCAGCCGGAGGAACAGGCCTCGTTGAGGATGATGTCGTCCACCGTGTCGTCCTTCACCCGGAAGCACTTCATATCCTGGCCGCCGATGTCGATGATGAAATCCACCTGGGGGTCAAAGTGGCGGGCGGCGGTAAAGTGAGCCACCGTTTCCACCAGCCCCACATCAAAGTGGAAGGCGCTCTTCATCAGGTCCTCGCCGTATCCGGTCACGGCGCTTCCGGCAATCGCAATCCGGTCCCCCGCCTGGCGGTAGATCGCCTCCAGCTGCTCCTTGACCGCCTCCACCGGGCTGCCCAGGTTGTTGGCATAGCTGGAAAAGAGGATATTGGCATTTTCGTCGATGAGGATCGTCTTGGTGGTGGTGCTGCCGGCATCCACCCCCAGATAGGCCTTGCCGGTATACTCCTCGATGGGAACGGTGGGGATGGAGGCGGCGGCATGGCGATGGCAGAATTCCTGATACTCCTCTTCGCTGGCAAACAAAGGCGCCAATCCCTGAGGCTTGTGGACAATGGCGGCGGTCTTTCGGAAAATCTCCACCAGCTGGCGGTAGTCGTACCGCTCCTTCGCCGTCTCGCAGTAATGAGCCGCCCCCAGGGCTACAAAATACGGGCCGATGGGAGGGAACTTGGCGGTATCGGAGTTCAGGTGAAGGGTCTTGACAAACCGATCCTGCAGCCCCCGCAGGAAGGAGAGCGGTCCTCCCAAGAAGAGGATCTTCCCCTGGATGGGCCGCCCCTGGGCCAGGCCGGCGATGGTCTGGTCCACCACCGCCTGAAAGATGCTGGCGGCAATGTTCTCCTTGGCAGCCCCCTGGTTAATCAGGGGCTGGATATCGGTCTTGGCAAACACGCCGCACCGGGAGGCGATGGGATAGATTTTGTCGTGGTGGAGAGACAGCTCGTCCAGGGTCGCCAGGTCCACGTCCAGCAGGCTGGCCATCTGGTCGATGAAGGCGCCGGTGCCGCCGGCACAGGTACTGTTCATCCGTTCCTCCAGCGCGCCCTGGAGAAAGATAATCTTGGCGTCCTCGCCGCCCAGCTCGATCACCACATCGGTATCGGGCAGGTAACGGCGAACCGCTCCCGCCGTGGCAAAAACCTCCTGCACAAAGGGGATGCCGCTCTCCTTGGCCACCCCCAGGCCGGCCGAGCCGGTAATAGCCATCTGCAGCTCCTTGCCTTCCAGCAATTCCCGCAGTTCCTCCAGTTTTTCCAGGGCCATCTCCCGAACCCGGGACCGATGGCGCTGGTAACTTTTGTAAACAATCTCATCCCGCTCGTTGAGCACCACCGCCTTGATGGTGGTGGAACCGATGTCCAGGCCGATTTTATAACTCATAATACTCTTTACACTCCTGTGACGATAGAATCCCGGCGGTACCGGGACAGCGATACCTGTATTGTATTATACGCTCTTTGAAAAGGGGGTTCAATCCATCTGTACCAATTTTGTCGATTTTTCGCCGCAAGGCCCATCCTGCCCTCCTGGCAGCACACAAAATTGTGTAAACTGCCAACCTGTTTCTGTCCCAGGAGGAGGAACCCTCCCAGCCAAAAAAGAAGGGCGCCAACCTTTCTGTTGACGCCATCCACAAGTGCAAACGGTTACTCTTCGTCCGGTTCCTCCGGCATGTCCCAGTTGTGGAACACATTCTGAACGTCGTCGTTTTCCTCCAGGGCGTCCAGCAGCTTGTTCATTTTGATGACCAGCTCCGGGTCGGTAATGGTGGTGGTGGTGCTGGGGATCTGGGCCACCTCGGCGGACGCCAGGGTGTACCCCTTGGCCTCCAGCCCCTCCCGAACGTTCCGCAGGTCGTTGGGCTGGCAGGTGATCTCGATGGCATCCTCCTCGAAATTCACATCCTCCGCCCCCACGTCGAAGGCATCATCCATCACCTTTTCCTCATCCAGGCTGCCGTCATTCTCGATGATGACCACTCCCTGCTGGGTAAACAGGAAGGAGACGCAGCCGTTCTGTCCCAAATTGCCGCCAAACTTGTCAAAGTAATGGCGGAGGTCGCCGGCGGTACGGTTCCGGTTGTCGGTAAGGGTTTCCACAATCACCGCCACGCCGGAAGGACCGTATCCCTCATAGGTAATCTCCTCAAAGTTGTTGCCGTCCTTGCTGCCCGCCGCCTTTTTGATGCAGCGGTCGATGTTGTCGTTGGGCACATTGTTGGCCTTGGCCTTGGCAATACAGTCCCGCAGCTTGCCATTGTTGGCCGGGTCAGGACCGCCTTCCTTCACCGCCACGGCAATCTCCTTGGCGATCTTGGTGAAAACAGCCGCCTTGGCGCCATCGGTGGCCTCTTTTTTGCGCTTGATGTTGTTCCATTTGGAATGGCCTGACATATCCTTGATCGTCCCTTCAAAAAGTAGATTTAACCCTCATATTTTAGCATAGGACACCGGGGTCTTGCAACCCCCTTTCCTGCCAAGAAAGGCAGGAAAAAGCCGCCTGTACCGGCAGCCGTCCCCTTTAGGCTTTGCCCTTTTCCTCCGGGGCAAAGCCGTTTTTGGCAATCTGGCGGCGGAGCCATCCTCCCCGGAGGTAGTAGACGATAAACAGCAGGGAGGTAATCCCCCAGGTAACGGGATAGCTGGTGAGAAGAAGGTACACATCCCGGCGGAAAGGCAGCACGAAGATGATCCACAGCACCCGCAGCAGGCAGATCCCGCAGCCGGTAAGGATCATAGGCATCAAAGCGCTGCCGGCGCCCCGAATCGTACCAGAGAGGATCTCGGTACACACATAGACCACATAGAACGGCATAATCATCCGCGCCAGGTTCGCCCCGATCTCCAGCACCACCCTGTCGTTGGTAAACAGCCCCAAAAGCGGCTGGGCAAAGATGCAGAATACCAGGCTGAAGGCCACTGCCGTCCCCGCTGCCATCCCCAGGCAGACCTTGACGCTCTTGCGAATGCGGTCATACTTTTGGGCGCCGAAATTCTGCCCGGCAAAGGTGGAGATAGCGATGCCGTAGGCGCTGAGCACCATCCAAAAGAACCCATCCACCTTCCCGTAGGCGGTCCAGGCGGCCATGGTGTCGGTGCCGAAGGAGTTGATGGTGGACTGAATGAGCAGGTTGGAGATGGAGTACATGTCCGACTGGAGGCCGGTGGGCAGCCCCACCTTCACAATCTGCCCCAGGATTTTTGGCTGGAAACGGAGCCTGCGGGGGTTGAGACGGATGGGCCCGGCTGCGTGAAGGAGCGCCACCGTCACCAATACCGCCGATACAACCTGGGAGATGAAGGTGGCCGCCGCCGCTCCGAACACCCCCAAATTCAGCCCCAAGACGAAATACAGGTCCAGCACAATATTGGTCAGGCAGGAAACAATCAGAAAATACAGGGGGCGCTTGGTATCGCCCACTGCCCGCAGCACTGCCGAGCCGGTGTTGTAGATAGCGGTGGGAATAAAGCCCAGGCAGTATACCTCAATATAGGTAACCGCATAGCCGTACACATCGTCCGGGGTGCCCATCAGGCGGAGGGCCGCAGGCGCGGCCAGAAGCCCCACCGCCGTCATCAGCAGACCGAAGACCAGCGCCAACGTGTAAGAATTGTGTACGCCTTCGGCTACACCCTCCGGATCCTGGGCACCGAACCGCTGGGCCACCAACACCATGGTACCGGTGGACATTCCTACAAACAGGTTGACCACCAAATTCACCAGCACGCTGGTGGCGCCGCCCACTGCGGCCAGCGCCTCTTTCCCCACAAACTGGCCCACGATCATAGCGTCGGCTGTATTATACAACTGCTGGAAAAAGGTGCCGAACAAGATGGGGAAGAAGAAGATCAGCAGCTGTTTCCAGATGGTCCCTTCAATAATTCCGTTTACGTTGTGTTCGTCCTGCCAAAACCGATGCAGCCGCACAGAACCATCCCTTTCTTCATCAATAAGTTGTCAATTTTCTTTCCAGCGCCAAAAAAGAGCGGACGGTTCCCTCTCGGGAATCATCAGCCCTTTTCCCTCTTTTGCTTGCATCCTGCCAACACCCATCCCTTCGGCTGTGAAAAGAGCCCGCCCAACGGCGAGCTCTTTTCTGGGTGGAGCGGGTTACGAGGCTCGAACTCGCTACCTCCACCTTGGCAAGGTGGCGCTCTACCAGATGAGCTAAACCCGCACAAAGAACTGGTGGCTCCGGTCGGAATCGAACCAACGACACGCGGATTTTCAGTCCGCTGCTCTACCAACTGAGCTACAGAGCCAAATGTGGCGACCCGAAGGGGGCTCGAACCCCTGACCTCTAGCGTGACAGGCTAGCGTTCTAACCAACTGAACTACCGGGCCAAATAAAAGTGGAGCGGGCGATGGGAATCGAACCCACGCGATCAGCTTGGGAAGCTGAAGTTCTGCCATTAAACTACGCCCGCAAATAGGTGGCGACCCGAAGGGGGCTCGAACCCCTGACCTCTAGCGTGACAGGCTAGCGTTCTAACCAACTGAACTACCGGGCCGAATATGGTGGGAACAACAGGGCTCGAACCTGTGACCCTCTGCTTGTAAGGCAGATGCTCTCCCAGCTGAGCTATGCTCCCATGCCTGCTGAGGAGGAAGTTTCCTCACAAGCGACGAAAGTTATTATACTATACGTCCTGGTAAATGTCAACATCTTTCGCAGAAAAAAAGAACATTTTCTCCCTGTGCATAGGGCCCGCGCTGCCTGGCAAACTAACCATATCGGCCCCAGTGGGGCAGTCGTTTTTGCACCGGAAGGAGGCGCTTTATGGACCGCAACGCGATCTTTCTCAACCGCATTTATCAAAACGCCCGGATGGCGTCCCAGTCCGGGGAGATCCTCAGTGCCAAGGCGGAGGATTCCTCCCTGGCCCAGGAGCTCCGCCGGGAAACGGGGGACTGGGAGGCCTATGCCCAGAAGGCCCGGGAGCTGCTGGCAGCCTACCAACAGGCGCCGGAGGAACCCCCGCCCCTGGCCCAGGCCGCCGCCTGGTCCGGCCTCCAGATGACCACCCTCCTGGACCACAGCTCCGGCCACCTTTCCCAGCGGATGGCCCAAGGGCTGGAGGCAGGAGCCCAGGACCTGCAGAACAGCCTGCGGGAATTCTATGGCTGCGACCCGCCGGTAACCGACCTGGCCCGGCGGCTGATGGAGGACCAACAGACCAGCGCCCGGCAGCTTGCCCGATGGGGGGAAGGGGGAATCGTCTCGTGAAACGGGATCTGCATCGGCGGGTCGAGCGGCTGCAGGGCCGCCCTTCCCGCCAGGACCCCCATGGGCAGCTGGTAAGCGAGCTGGCCCACGCCCTCCTGGGGATGCCCGGGCAGCTGGAGCAGGACTGCCAGGAGCCCACCGCCGAGGGAACGGTCAACCACCGCCACCAGTTTCCCTACGAATAACCTTCTCCCCCCCCAAAATGGATCATCGTCAAAGCAGGGGCCGCCCAGCGGGCAGCCCCTGCTCTTTGTTGCCGTTTTTCAGATGGGAGGATCGCCGCGGCGGGAGAAGCTACCGCTCTTCCCCCAGCCTCCGGCGCAGATAGATCATGTCGGTGAGGAGCTGCCCCGCCTCCCAGATGGGATCGGGGTAGTTGCGGGTAAAGAAACCCTCCTCCCGGCGAAAGACCACAAACCCCAGCTTCTCGTAGAAGGGGATGGTGAGGGGGCTCTCCCCCGTTCCCACCACCATGGTGTGGAACCGGGAGGCATACCGCCGGGCCATCTCCTCCACCAGCGCGGTTCCGTACCCCTTCCTCTGGTCCTCCTCGCCGGTGGCCAGGTTTTTCAGCTCGCAGATTCCTTCCCCCTCGTCGGTCACCACGCAGAGAGAGCGGACCTTTCCCCCATCCTCCAGAACCCACAGCTCCCCCCGGTCCAGGTACCGGTCGATCATCCGGGGCTCCGGGTCCGCCAACAACAGCAGGGACAGGTAATCTCGTTTTCCTTTTTTTACTGGCAGCACTCTCATTCCATTCCCTCCAGCTCGCTTTCCACATAGACATAGGGGCGGATCTTCTCCAGGGTCGCCTCCCCAATGCCCCTTACATCCAGCAGCTCGTCCACCGCGGAGAAGCCTCCCCGCTCCTCCCGCAGGTCCACGATCCGCTGGGCCAGCACCGGCCCGATGCCGGGCAGCTGGTCCAGTTCCTCCAGCGTAGCGGCGTTCAGGCTGCAGCGGCCGTCGGTAAGAACCTGGTTCACCTGTTCCTCGGTGACCGTGACCGTCATGGCCGGCAGCCGGGGACGGCTCATCCACTGGATGGCCAGGGTCCACACCGCCACCACGGCGATGAGGGCCATCACCAGGGCAAAGGCTTTCCGTTCGGTCACGGCCGGTTCCTCCTCTCCTGTTTACGGGCGGCAGCTATCCAGGAACTGGGTAAAATAGGCGGGCAGCGGGCTGGAGAAGGACATCCACTCCCCCGTAATGGGATGGACAAAGCCGATGGTCCTGGCGTGGAGGCACTGTCCCCGCAGCTGGACAATCCCCTTCTTGGGGCCGTAAACCGGGTCTCCCGCCACCGGATGCCCCAGCCAGGCCATGTGGACCCGGATCTGGTGGGTGCGCCCCGTCTCCAGCCGGAGCCGCAGATGGTCAAACCCCTCCAGCTGTTCCAGCACCTGGTAGTGGGTAACCGCCGGTTTGGCATTCTTCTGGGTGACGCACATCTTCTTCCGGTCCACCGGGTGGCGCCCGATGGGGGCATCCACCGTTCCCGCCTCTTCCTTCAGGTGGCCGTACACCACCGCCTCGTATTCCCGGGAAAAGCTGTGCTCTTTGATCTGCTCCGCCAGCCCCAGATGGGCCTGGTCACACTTGGCCACAATCAGCAGGCCGCTGGTGTCCTTGTCGATCCGGTGGACAATCCCCGGCCGCAGCACCCCATTGATGCCGGAAAGCTCCCCCCGGCAGTGCCACAGCAGCCCGTTGACCAAGGTGCCGTCCGGATTGCCGGGTGCCGGGTGGACCACCATCCCCTTGGGCTTGTTCACCACCAGCAGATAGGGGTCCTCGTAGACGATCTCCAGAGGAATCTCCTGGGGCTGGGCCTGGGGAAGAACCGGCTCCGGCAGCCGGACCGTGACCTCCTCCCCGCCCCGCAGGCGGGTATTCTTGGAGGCGGGGCGCCCGTTCACCAGCACTTCCCCCTCCTGGCAGAGGCGCTGAACTACCGTCCGTCCCAGGGGCGCAGCGTCGCTGAGCCATTTGTCCAGGCGGGCGCCTTCCTCGGCCGGCGGAACAATCAGGCGGATTGGCTCCATCCCCTTCCCTCCTCTATGGCTCCTCCGGCAGGGACGGAGGCTCCTGTTTCTTTTTCCGGGGCTCCAGTACCAGAAGATAGAGCACCACCAGCCCGGTCCCGACACAGACGCAGCAGTCGGCAAAGTTGAAGATGGGGAAGTTGATCAGCTCAAAATAGAGAAAATCCACCACATATCCCCGGACAATCCGATCGATCAGATTGCCCACACCCCCTGCCACAATGAGGGTGAGGGCTGTAATCAAAACCTTGTCGGTCACCTTTCCCTTGACCAAGACCCAGCACAGGGCTCCCAGCACCAGCAGGGTAAAGAGCACCAGGAAGATCCTCCTCTCCTGCAGGATGCCGAAGGCCGCCCCGTAATTTTCATGGTAGGTAAAGCTGAAGACCCCGGGAATCAGGGCGAGGGGGCCGGCCTGTAAAGACTGCACGGCCCACCATTTGAGCAGCTGGTCCACCCCTACCAGCAAGGCAGCGGCGGCCAGAGACAGAAAAAGCGTTGTCATGGTACCTCCCGGAGGCCCTGGGGCCTCCCTTTGTTGTATCGAGATCCCCTTCCGGGACAAAAAAGGGCGCCACAACCACCGGTGGCGCCCCTGCAAACAAGGTTATTCCTCCACAATGGCCGCGCAGCGGGCACAAAGGGTGGGATGGGCGGGATTCTGGCCCACCGTGTCGCTGTGCACCCAGCAGCGCTCACACTTGGCGCCGCCGGCCACCTTCACCGTGACACTGAGCCCTTCCACCACGCCGGTATCCTTGCCGGCGGTATCCTTCACCAGGTCCACCTTGGAAACGATGAACACGTCGGGAAGCATCTCCTGCACCGAGGAGGCAAAGTCATACAGCTCCCCGTCACAGTGGAGCTCCACCTCCGCCTCCAGGGACTTGCCGATCACCTTGGCGGCGCGGGCCGTCTCCAGGGACTTGTTCACATCGTCCCGGATGGCATGGATCCGGTCCCATTTGGCCATGAAGGCTTCGTCGGCGGCGAGGCCCCGGCAAACGGGCATGTCGTTGAGGACGGGATGGCTGTGGTCAAAGCCCTCCTGGGCCGGCATCGACCGCCAGATTTCATCGGCGGTAAAGGCCAGCACCGGCGCCAGCACCAGGGTCAGATCCCGGAGAATCCGGTAGATGGTGGTCTGGGCAGCGCGGCGGCCCTTGGAGTCCGCCTTTTCGGTGTAGAGGCGGTCCTTCAGCACATCCAGGTAGAAGTTGGACATATCCACCGTGCAGAAGTTGTGGACTGCATGGTAGGCGTTGTGGAACTCGTAATCCTCATAGGCCCGGCGGACCTCCCCCACCAGGGCGTCCATCTTGGCCAGGGCCCAGCGGTCCAGCTCGGTGAGCTCTTCCTCGGGAACCATGTCCTTGTTGGGATCAAAGTCGTACAGGTTGCCCAGGATATATCGGGCGGTGTTGCGGATCTTCCGATATCCTTCGGACAGCTGCTTCAGGATGTCCTTGGAGATGCGGATGTCGGCGTGGTAATCGGAGGAGCAGACCCACAGACGGAGGATATCGGCGCCATACTGGCTGATGACCTCGTCGGGATCGATGCCGTTGCCCAGGGACTTGCTCATCTTCCGTCCCTCGCCGTCCACCACCCAGCCGTGGGTGCAGGTGGCCCGATAGGGGGCAACCCCTCTCCAGGCAACCGAGGTGAGCAGGGAGGACTGGAACCATCCCCGGTACTGGTCGGCTCCCTCCAGGTAGAGATCCGCCGGCCAGGAGAGGCCGTCCCGCTCGTCCATCACCGCCGCATGGCTGCACCCGGAATCGAACCACACGTCCATGATGTCGGTCTCCTTGCGGAAGCCGTGGCTCTTGCCGCAGTGGGGGCAGACAAAGCCCTCGGGCAGCAGTTCCTTGGCGTCGTGGGTATACCAGGCATCCGACCCTTCCTTCCGGAACCAATCGGACACCGACCGGATGGTTTCGTCGGTAACAATCGACTCCCCGCACTCTTCACAGTAGAAGATGGGGATGGGCACACCCCAGGTGCGCTGACGGGAGATGCACCAGTCGCTGCGGTCCCGAACCATGTTGGTAATGCGGCCCTCGCCCCACTCGGGGATCCACTTGACCGACTGAATGGCCTGGAGAGCCGCGTCCTTGAACCCGTCGATGGAGCAGAACCACTGCTCGGTAGCCCGGAAGAGGACCGGCTTCTTGCACCGCCAGCAATGGGGATACTGGTGGATGATCTTCTCGGAGGCAAAGAGAGCCCCCGTCTCCTGCAGATGATGGAAGATGGCCACATTGGCTTCCTCGGTGGTAAGGCCCTGGAACCGGCCGGCCTCGGCGGTCATCCGCCCCTCGGAATCCACCGGCACCAGCACCGGAACCTCCGGATAGTGCTGGGCACAGACCTCGAAGTCCTCCACGCCGTGGCCGGGCGCGGTGTGGACGCAGCCGGTGCCGCTCTCCAGGGTCACATGGTCGCCCACGATCACCGGAGACACCCGATCGAAGAAACAGTGCCGGTAGGTCATATACTCCAGATCCTTGCCCTGCACGCTGCCCACCACCTGGTACTGGGCGATGCCGGCGGCCTTCATGGTGGAGTCCATCAGCTCCCGGGCCATGACGTAGTAGTCCTCCCCGGCCTTCACCAGGACATATTCATACTCCGGACCCACGCAGATGGCCGTGTTGCCCGGCAGGGTCCAGGTGGTGGTGGTCCAGATGACGATGTAGGTGCGGGACAGGTCCGCCCCCATCCCCGTAAGGATCCCCTTGTCGTCCACCAGTGGGAACCGGACATAGATGGAGTTGCAGGGGTCCTCGTTGTACTCGATCTCCGCCTCGGCCAGGGCGGTGCCGCAGTCGGAGCACCAGTACACCGGCTTGAGGCCCTTGTAGATATACCCCTTCTTGGCCATCTCCCCAAAGATCTCGATCTGCTTGGCCTCAAACTCCGGCCGCAGGGTCAGGTAGGGGTGGTCATAGTCGGCCAGGGTGCCCAGCCGCTTGAACTGCTTCTTCTGGTTTTCCACATGGTAGAGGGCAAAATCCCGGCAGTGGCGGCGCAGCTCGATCTTGGAGGGAATGTTCTCCACCCCCAGCTCCTTGAGGGCCTTCAACTCGATGGGCAGGCCGTGGGTATCCCAGCCGGGGATATAGGGGGCATGGTACCCCATCATATTCTTGGAGCGGACAATGAAGTCCTTGAGGATCTTGTTGAGGGCGGTTCCCAGATGGATGGCCGCATTGGCATAGGGAGGGCCGTCGTGGAACATAAAGTCCGGCTTGCCCTCGTTGCGGGCCACCATCTTGTCGTAGACCCGGTCTTCCTCCCACTGCTCCAGCATTTGGGGTTCTCTCTGGGGAAGAGCGGCCCGCATGGCAAAGTCGGTCTTCGGCAGATTCAGCGTCTTGTTGTAATCCTGAGGCATTGTCGTATTCGCTCCCTTATGTTGTTACTTATCTTCCCAATGATTCCCGCCAC
Organism: Candidatus Heteroruminococcus faecigallinarum; assembly: GCA_904387055.1. GTDB lineage: Bacteria > Bacillota > Clostridia > Oscillospirales > Ruminococcaceae > Heteroruminococcus > Heteroruminococcus faecigallinarum. The sequence continues at coordinate 39,730 of CAJFKV010000005.1, forward strand.
AGGGGGTTACGGATTGCGGGAAAAATCAAATTCGTCTCCAAACATCAGATTGCCGTACTTGGACTCCCGGCGGCGGGGCTCCTCCTCCACCGGCGGCTCCTCCTCGGCCTCTTCGGCCGGCAGCTCGGCGGGGGATTCCTCGTCGTAGTAGTCGTCCGATCCTTCCACCGGCTCCTGAGCCGGGGCAGGGGCCGGGGCTTCCTCCTCCGGGGCGGGGGCGGCCTTGGCCTCCTCCTCGTCCGCCGGCAGGGAGGAGATCAGCTCCAGATGCTGCTTATACAGCACCAGCAGGCGGTTTTTAAAATCCGCCACTTCCTTCTGGATCCGGGAAAGGGCCACCTGCTCCCGCTCAATCTTCCGCTGGGCGGTTTCCACCAGCCGGTCGGCCCGGGTAGTGGCCTCCCGGATGATCACCTCGGCCTTGCTTTGGGAATCCCGAATGATCTTGTCCCCCAGCTTCTGGGCGCCCAGAATGGCAGACCGCAGGCTCTCTTCGTCCTCCCGGTACTCCTCCAGCTTGCTGGCCAGAACCTCCAGCTTCTCCTCCAGGTCCTTGTTGTCCTCGGTAAGATCCCGGATGGTGGCGGCAACCGAGCGGACGTAATCGTCCACCTCATCCTGCCGGTAGCCGAAGGCCGCCTTGCTGAATTGCGCGTTCATCAGATCCCGTGACCCTTTCATGCTGGTTCCCCCTTACTACTGAAACTTCTTGCAGCGAAGGTGTATCCTTCCCTTCTTGCTGACGCCGCCCACGGCGTCCACCGCATATTTTCCATACCCCCGCACCGAAAGGGTATCCCCCTCCGCCACCGGATGGGATACCTGGGTGCAGACCTCGTACTCCAACGTCACCAGGCCGGCCCGGACCAGCCCCGCCGCCCGCTCCCGGCTTTCCCGGGTGAGAAGGGCCACCAGACTGTCCAGCCGCAGGGAACTCACCGTCCCCTGGATCTCCACAAAGCCCCCCGACGGGGGAAGGCCCCGGGGCAGGCCCTCCTGGGGCTCGATCCCGACCCGGCCGATCTTGGTCAGCTCGGAGAGGACCACCGGCAGCACCGGCCGGGTGACAAAGAGGACGGCAAAGCCCTCCCCCGGCAGGATGTCCCCCACCGCTTCCCGCTTGATCCGAAGGCCCATCAGGGCCCCCAGGATATCCCGGTGGCCCACCGAATCCTCCCGGCGGAAGAGCAGGGTGACCGGGCAGAGGGGAAAGGCATCCTCCGCGGGCTCCTCGTAGGGGGGAAAGATCCCCAGCATCGCCCGCGCTGCCTCCTCCCAGCCGCCATAAAAACGGCCGGTCACCTCCGGAAACTCCCTCAGCACCCCCTGCACCAGCCGCTGCTGCCGCTCGTCCAAAAACGGGGTGAACCGAGACTGATACCGCTGCTGCGCGGCGCGGCAGAGGTCCGCCGTATGGTCCAGCAGACGGCGGTCCTCCTCCTTGAGATAGGCGGTATTCATGGCTGTTTAAAAGAAGACGCCGTTGTTCTCCAGCTCATCCAGCAGGTTGTCCCCCATAATGCCCACATTATAGGGGGTGATGATGTAGGTGGAATTGGCAACCTTCTTGATCTGGCCGTCGTTGGCATAGGCCACGCCGCTGAGGAAGTCGATCAGCCGGCGGGAAACCTCCTTGTTGGCCGACTCCAGATTCAGCACCACGGTCCGCTTGGCGTTCAGATGGTCGGCAATGCTGCTGGCATCTTCAAACCGCTCGGGCTTCACCAGGACAACCTGCAGCTGGGTGGTGGCGTGGATGTTGACCACCTTGTTGCTCTTTTTGCCCTCGGAATAGCTGACCGCCGGATCCTCCATACGCGCGCGGGAAGACGAAGGGAAATCCTCCTCCAGCTCTTCCTCGTCGTCGTAGTACTCATCCTCCGGCACGCCCATGAATCCCTTGAACTTGTCCATCAAACCCATATGATTGAAATCCCCCTCTTTTTATCGTGTCCTTCCCCGCCGGGCCCGGCGAGGGAACAGTCAGTGGTAGACCCGGGCGCCGAACAGCGCCGTCCCCAGACGGACAATGTTGGCCCCGTAGCGGATGGCGGTGAGATAGTCTCCCGACATCCCCATGGATAGAAAGCGCATATTACCATTATCTATACTTTTTGCCTTCATGTCAATAAAGATTTCGCGCATTTGGGCAAAATACTCCTCCAAACGGTGCTGATCCTGGCAGATGGGAGGAATTGTCATGAGACCTTGGATGGAAATTGCCGGAAGCTGGGAGATTTCCAAGGCAAGCTCTTCCAGCTTTTCCGGCGCCACGCCGCCCTTGCTCTCCTCCCCGCCGATGTTCACCTCCAGGAGGATGTCCATCGTCCGGCCGTCCCGGACGCACAGGCGGGAGATCTCCTTGGCCAGGTGAAGGCTGTCCACCGACTCGATCATCTGCACCTTGTCGATGATCTGGCGCACTTTATTGGTCTGCAGGCCGCCGATGAAGTGGATCGCGCAGCCCTCCTTGTGGTAGTCGTCATACTTGGCGCACAGCTCCTGGGCCCGATTCTCCCCCAAGAGGGTGATCCCCTGGGCGATGGCCATATTCACCACCTGGGCGGGAACCGTCTTGGTCACCGCCATCAGCTGGATCTCCTGGGGGGAGCGGCCCGCCTCGGCGGCCGCCTGGGCAATCGACTGGCGGATCTCCCGGATCCGCTGCCCCATTGTTTCCTCGGTCACATGTTCAAATCGGCTTTCCATCGTACAGATCGATCCCTTCCACAATCACTTCGTCAAAAAGCTGCAGGGTCCGGTTGTCGTCCACCGCCGGCAGGGCGCAGAGCTTGAACCCGTCCCCGCTGTAGATCACGTTTACCGGCCGGAACTGAATGTTGTAGCCGGTGATGATATAGACCCCCTGCTGGCCGTCCACCGTCCGCAGGGCCGAATCGCTCACCCGCAGGCCGGTATACTGGGTAAAGTTGATGACAATCTGCCCCGACCGGGCCGACAGGGTTCCCTCGCTGATGTAGTTTCCCTCCAGCACCACCACCGTGGGTTCATCGTCGGGAGCCGTTTCTTCCTCCGACAGGTTCACCGTATCCACCGTCACGGGAAGCTCCCGAAGGTTGTGGGAAGGCATATCCAGGTAGACGGTTGTTCCCACCCGGAACTTTTCCGCCTGCTCCCGGGGGAGGACCATCCCCACATACCAGCTGTGGCCGGTGACAATCTTCCCCACGTTGCTGCCGCCGGGGGGCGTCTCCCCCGTCTGGATCGCCTTTTCCAGCTGGGCGGGGGTCATCTCCCGCAGATTGTCCGGATTGTAGTAGCTTTCCAGCCCGTCGCTGGTGCGGCAGAAATATCCGTCGGTGCCGGCGGTGATCTCCCGGCTCCCCTCGCTGGCGCTGGCGGCCAGCTGCTCCTGCTCCTGGGACAGATACTCGATCCGGGGGGCCAGATCCAGTTCCTCGCCCACCGACAGCTGCCGCCGGCAGATCTGCTCCAGCAGCGTCCCCCGCAGGTCCGCAGCCTGGGTGGCGTCGCCGCTGTGGATCACATCCACCAGCTGGCCCACGCTGGCGTTCAGCTGGCTGTTCAGCGTCTCCGTATTGGTATAGGCCACATCGGAGGCCGCCTGTACCCGCTCCAGAAGGGCAATCTCCTCCTGAAGGGCCTCCGCCTCCACCAGATCCTGGGCCTGGCTGGCGCTGGGGTACTGGTTGGCGATGGCGGTGGTGTCGATCACCTTCTCCCCGTCCCGGACCGTATACCCCAGCACCCCGTCCTCCTGGACCAGGGCGGGCAGGGCCTCCTCCGTGCGGACAAAGATGCCCTCCGCTTCCACCGAGTCGGACACGGTGTATTCGTAGGCCCGCTCGGTTTTATAGGGAGAATACAGATACCGGAACAGCTGGTACCCGGCGTACCCGATCAACAGAACCGCCAGCCCCAGCGCCGCCAGGCGGCCGGCAATGGCGGTTCCGCCGCCCCCCTTCTCGGTCCTGGGCACCGGCTATTCCCCCGCGGCCTCGGCCAGGTTGATGGGCTTGACCGGGATGATGGTGGAGATGGCGTGCTTATAGACCAGGTTCTGCTTTCCTTCGGTGTCCAGCACCACCGTAAAGGAATCGAATCCCTTTACAATCCCCTTGAATTGAAACCCGTTGGTGAGGTAGATGGTGACGGGGATGCGGTCCTTGCGGGCCTGGTTGAGAAAAATATCCTGCAATGTAGCTTGTTTCATGGCTTGGCGGCCCCTTTCTCTATTTTGATTCCACCGCCCCATGGGATGGCGGATCGGCATTTCGTTTATACCCATAGTATATCACAGATTGAGCTCCCTGACCAATATTTTTTCTGCCTCATCGGCGGCCCCATCCCCCAGCCGGTCCATCTCCAGCCAGTGGAACCGCTCGTCCCGGCGGAACCAGGTGAGCTGCCGCTTGGCATACCGGCGGGTCTCCCGCTTCATCCGTTCCAGCGCCTCTTCCAGGGGCTCCTCCCCGGCAAAATATCCCTCCAGCTCCTTGTAGCCGATGGCCTGGGCGGCGGTGGAGGAGAGGCCCTCTTCCCGCATCTGCCGGGCCTCCTCCAGCAGCCCCTGGGCCACCATGGCGTCCACCCGCCGGTCGATCCGGTTGTACAGAAGCTGCCTGCGGGAATAGGTGAGCCCCAGCATCGCCGGCCGATAGGGGGAGGGCTCCCGGCGGGACTGGGCCATCTGCTGGGTCATGGTCTTCCCGGTGAGGCGGTAGACCTCGATGGCCCGGATCACCCGGCCCAGGTTGTTGGGATGCAGACGGGCGGCGCTCTCCGGGTCGAAGGAGGCCAGCTCCCGCAGCAGGCTCTCTCTCCCTTCCCGCTGGGCCCGCTGCCGCAGCGCTTCCCGCAGGGCCGGGTCGGAGGGCTGGGGGGAGAAGGCGATGTTGTCCACCAGGGACTGGATGTACAGGCCGGTTCCCCCCGCCACAATGGGCAGCTTCCCCCGGCTGCGGATCTCCCGGATGGTCTTCCGGGCCATCTCTACATACTGGGCCACCGAGAATTGTTCCCCCGGCTCCAGGAAGTCGATCAGGTGGTGGGGAACCCCTCGCTGCTCCTCGGGGGTGGGCTTGGCCGTGGCAATGGCCATCCGCCGGTAGATCTGCATGGAATCGGCCGAGACCACCTCGCCGTCCAGCCGCAGGGCCAGCTCCACCGCCAGCCCCGTTTTCCCGGAGGCGGTAGGCCCCGCTACCACCGCCAGGGGGATGGTTTCCTCGATCCCGGTCACCGGTATCTCCCCTTTCCTGCCGGATCTAAACGATCCGCCCAAATAGTTTCTCAATCTCCCGGCGGGTGATCTCCACCGCCACCGGCCGCCCGTGGGGGCAGTTGCGGAGGGTGGGATTCTCCCGCAGCAGGCGGACAATGGCCTCCTGCTCCTGGGGCTGGCTGCGGCTTCCCGCCTTTACCGCCGATCGGCAGGCCACCGAGTGGAACAACTCGTCCAGCAGCTGGGGCGTCAGGTCCCGGCGATGGGCGGCCAACTTGCCGGCAATCTCCTCCACCACGGTGGCGGTGTCCTGCTGCTCCAGCAGAACCGGCACCTCCCGCACCAGCAGCATCCCGTCCCCGAAGTCCTCCACCCCGAAGCCCAGACGGGCAAAGGCTTCCAGGTTGTTTACCGCCGCCCCGTACAGCTCCTTGGAGAGGGTGACCGGCACCGGCGCCAGCAGCACCTGGCTGCGGGACAGGTCGGTATGTTTTTTCAGCTCCTCGTAGAGAAGGCGCTCGTGGGCCGCGTGCTTGTCCACCAGCACCAGGCTCTCCCCGCCGTCCAGGAGGATGTAGGTGTTCATCAGCTCCCCCACCACCCGGTAGTCCGGCTGTGCCGCCTCCTGGAGGGAGGGGGCCTCTTCCGGCCGGGAAGGCGCGGCCTCCCCGGGGGAAGGAGCCTTCTCGGGAAGGCTGGCCGCTTTGGTCGGCTCCTGGCGGGCGGCGGCGGGGGATTCTCCTGGCCCGTCCGCCCGCTGGGGAACCGGCGGCCGTGCCTCCTGCTCCCTAGAAAGAGGCGGAAGCGCCTGGGTCCCCTCGTCCCGCAGCACCCGGCTACCTTTCTCCCCGCGCGCCGGGGAGAAAGCGAGGCTTGGCCGGGGAACCACAATCTCCGGCTCCTCTTCCCAGGAGGGCGAGGCGGCCGGCCGGTTCAGGGACCGGGGCCGCGCCGGGGGCGGGGTCTCCTTTTCCGCCGAGGGGGCGGGCGGCAGCCTGACCATCTGCCGGTACTGCTGGGCCGTGAACCGCTCCTGGGCCCCCTGGGTGGCCGGATGGCCGGCATTGTAGGCGTTTACCCCTGTGCGGCGGGCAAATCCCCGGTCGGCGGCGGCCGTGTTCTGTCCCAGGTGCTCCAGGGCCTGGCGGCAGCCGTAATACACCAGGTCGAAGATGGCCTTCTCGTCGGCAAAGCGCACTTCAATCTTGGCCGGGTGGACGTTGACGTCCACCGCCGCCGGCGGCATCTCAATATCCAGCACGCAGGCGGGGAACTTCCCCACCATGGTGGTGTGCTTATAGGCCTCGTCCAGGGCGGCGGCACAGGTGCGGCTGCGCATATACCGCTGGTTGATGTAGAAGGTCTGCATGGTCCGGCTGGCCCGGGACCGCTCCGGCTTGGAGATATAGCCCCGCAGGCGAAGGCCCCGGCTGGAAAAGTCCACCGGAAGAAGGGAGGAGACAAACTCCCGGCCGTACACCGCCAGGATTGCCGACCGGAGCTGATTGTCGCCGGGGGTCATCAGCTTCTGCTCCCCGTCCCGCACAAACCGCATCGACAGCTCCGGATGGGAGAGGGCGGCCCGGTCCACTGCGGCCGCCACCAGGTTCCCTTCGGAGACGTCCTTCTTGAGGAACTTCATTCGGGCAGGGGTGTTGTAAAAAATATCCCGCACCAGGATGGTGGTGCCCACCGGGCAGCCGGCGTCCTCACAGCAGATCTCCTCCCCGCCCTCGATGCGGTAGCGGGTGCCGGTCTCTTCCTCTTTGGTGCGGGTGAGCATCTCCACCCGGCACACCGCCCCGATGGAGGCCAGCGCCTCCCCCCGGAACCCCAAAGTGTGGATGCCGGCCAGGTCCTCCGCCTGGCTCACCTTGCTGGTGGCATGGCGGAGAAAGGCGGTGGGCACCTGATCCCGGGGGATGCCGGAGCCATTGTCGGTGACCCGGATGTACTTGACGCCGCCGTTCTGGATCTCCACCGTCACGGCGGTGGCGCCGGCATCAATGGCGTTCTCCACCAGCTCCTTCACCACCGAGGCGGGGCAATCCACCACCTCGCCGGCGGCAATCAGCTCGGCGACGCTTTTCTCCAGCAGACGTATCACAGACATGGCACACGCTCCTTTGCATCGTTGGGGGGATTACTGGCCCAGGGTTTGGCGCAGCTCATACAGAAGGTTCAACGCCTCCACCGGGGTGGTGACGTTCAGATCCACCTGCCGCAGCCGGTCCACCACCGCGCCGGCACGGGGATCCAGGATGGAGACCTGGGCCTCCTCCTCTTCCCGCCGCCGGGGCGCGGCAATCTTTGCCTCCGCCACGTCGTCCCCCTTCTCCAGGCTGGCCAGCACCTGCTTGGCCCGGCGGATGATCCAGTCGGGAATCCCCGCCAGCTTGGACACCTCGATGCCGTAGCTGTCGTCCGCCCCGCCGGGGACAATCCGGCGCAGGAAGGTGATGTCGTCCCCCCGCTTTTTCACGGCGATGTTGTAGTTCTTGACCGAGGCCAGCTGGCTTTCCAGCGCGGTGAGCTCGTGGTAATGGGTGGCAAAGAGGGTCTTGGCCCCCAATTTCCGCTTGTCGGCGATGTACTCCAGCACCGCCCGGGCGATGCTCATCCCGTCGTAGGTGGAGGTTCCCCGGCCGATCTCGTCCAGGATCAGCAGGCTCTTGGCGGTGGCGTGCTTCAGGATAGAGGCCACCTCGCTCATCTCCACCATAAAGGTGGACTGGCCGGAGGCCAGGTCGTCCGAAGCACCCACCCGGGTGTAGATGCCGTCCACCACCCCGATCCGGGCCGAGGCCGCCGGCACAAAGCTGCCGATCTGGGCCATCAGGGTGATGATGGCCGCCTGGCGCATATAGGTGGACTTGCCCGCCATATTGGGGCCGGTGATGATGGCGATCTGGTTCTCCCGGTTGTTGAGCAGCAGATCGTTGGGGACAAAGGGCACCCCGGACAGCATGGCCTCCACCACCGGATGGCGGCCCTCCCGGATCATCAGCTCGTCGCTCAGGTCCACATCCGGGCGGCAGTAGCGGCCGTTCACCGCCACCTCCGCCAGGCTCTGGAGCACATCCAGCCGGGCGATGGCGCCGGCGGTGGTCTGGATCGACTCCAGCCGGGAGGCAATCTCCTGGCAAAGCTGCTGGAACAGCTGGTTCTCCAGCAGGATCATCCGCTCCTGGGCGGTGAGCACCTTCTCCTCCAGCTCCTTGAGCTCCTGGGTGATGTACCGCTCGCAGCCGGTGAGGGTCTGCTTGCGGATATAGTGGGGCGGCACCTGGTCCAGATAGGACTTGGTCACCTCGATATAGTACCCGAACACCCGGTTGTAGCCGATCTTCAGGTTCTTGATGCCGGTGGCTTCCTTCTCCCGGGTCTCGATGGAGGCGATCACCTCCTTGGTGTTGCCGCTGAGCGTCCGCAGGTCGTCCAGCTCCTGGTGATAGCCGGGTCGGATCATCCCCCCTTCCTTGCCGTTGACGGGGGGCTCATCCACCAGGGCGGCGGCAATCCTGGCGGCCAAGGGCTCCAGCGGGTCCATCTCCTGGTAAATCTCCCGCAGCAGCCGGGAGGAAACCCCCTCCAGCAGCCCCCGCAGAGCGGGAAGCTGGTTCAGGGTCCCCCCCAGGGCCTTGATGTCCCGGGGGCTGGCGTTCCCGTACACCACCCGGGTCATCAGCCGCTCCATGTCGTAGACGCCGGCCAGCTGGTCGATCACATCCGCCCGGAGGATGGCGTTTTGAAACAGCTCCTCCACCGCGTTCTGCCGGTTGTTGATGGCCGCCGGGTTCACCAGAGGCTGCTCCAGCCAGGCGCGGATAAGCCGCTTGCCCATGGCCGTCTTGGTCCGGTCCAGCACCCAGAGAAGGGAACCCCGCTTTTCCCGGGTGCGCATCGTCTCGGTGATCTCCAGGTTTCGCCGGGCGGTCAGATCCAGGTGCATAAACTGGTTCTCCCCGTACAGCTCCAAGCTCATCAGCCGCTCCAGGCCGGCCATCTGGGTGCAGGACAGGTACCGCAGCAGGCCGCCGATACACTGCACCGCCAGGGGCTTCCCCTCCAGGCCCAGCTCCTCCAGGCTCCCGGCGCCAAACTGGGCAAGGCAGCGTTTCTTGGCTTCTTCCCAGGCAAAGTCCTCTTCCTCCAGCAGGTCGGCCGTGCACTGGAGCTTCTCCTTGAGAAAGGCACAGGTCTCCTTGCAGTCCAGCAGCTCCTGGTTGAAGAGGACCTCCTTGGGGTCAAAGCGGCCCAGCTCGTTGATCAGGGCCGCCTCGCTTTCCTCCAGCTGGGTCACCTGGACCTGCCCGGTGGAAATATCGGCAAACGCCGCGCCGAATCCCCCTTCGCCCCGGTAAAGGCTGCCAATATAGTTATGGGCGCCCTCGTCCAGGAGATTGCTCTCGATGAGGGTGCCCGGGGTGACGATGCGGATAACCTCCCGGCGCACCATTCCCTTGGCGGTGGCAGGGTTCTCCATCTGTTCGCAGATGGCTACCTTGTAGCCCTTCTTGATGAGCCGGGCAATGTAGCCCTCGCAGCTGTGGTAGGGCACGCCGCACATGGGGGCCCGCTCCGGCAGGCCGCAGTCCCGCCCGGTGAGGGTCAGCTCCAGCTCCCGGGACGCGGTAACGGCATCGTCAAAAAACATCTCGTAAAAATCGCCCAAGCGGAAGAAAACCAGCGCGTCCTTGTGCTGGTTTTTCACCGCCATATACTGCTGCATCATGGGGGAAAGGTCCTCCATCCGGGGCTTGTCCATTGCCCGGCCTCCTTTCAGGTGAGAATCGATCCGCCGGCAGGCCGCCCCGGCCAGCCGCCGCCTTGCCGGGGCGGCTGGCCGGAGGGCAGCGTTTCCTTAGTGGCAGCCGCCGCAGGAAGAGCAGCTGCCGGTGCAGGAAGAGGGCTCCTGGATGGTCTCCGGGTCCTCCCCGTTGGCGCTGCCGGTGATGATGGCCTGGATATAGTTCACCAGCTTCTCCATCTCCCCCTTGGTGGCGTTGTAGGCGATCATGCTGGGGTTGTTCATCACCCGCTCGTAGATCTCCTTCAGCTCGCTGTCAATCTGGGACAGCTTCTCCTGGTCCCGGTTGGGGTCGGAGATGGCCTTCTGCAGCTCCATCTTCTTCAGGTTAAAGGCGCCGATCCCGTCCTGCAGGGCGGGGTCGTTGTCCGCATTCTGCTTGGTCAGGGTGTAGGCGATATAGGCGTCCTCCTGCTGCAGGGCCTTGCCCAGCTCTCTTGCCATTGCAATAACATCCATGATACGAAAACTCCTTTTCCGCCGCCTGCGCGGCTTTTTTGCTTTTTCCCTGTGGGAGCAGGCGTCTTGCCGCCTGTCCCGTTATATTCTCTCCCCCAGAAGCGCCCAGTTGCGCGCCTGGGTGATACGAACCATGACAAACTGCCCTATCAGCTGGGGGCTGCCGGGGAACTCCACGATGATGTTGGTATCGGTGCGCCCGCAGAGCATCCCTTCCCCGGTTTTGCCCAGGCCGTCGGCCAGGATGGGGAGCGTCTCCCCCACCTGGGCCTGGTGCACCCCCATTCCAATGGGCTCCTGGACCGCCAGCAGCTCCCGCAGCCAGCGGGATTTTTCCTCCTGGGGAACCGGGTCCTCCATCTGGGCGGCCCTGGTGCCCGACCGGCGGGAATACAAAAAGGTAAACAGCGACGTATACCCAACCCGCTCAATCATCCCAAGGGTCTCTTCAAACTCCTCCCGGGTCTCCCCGGGGAAGCCCACGATGATGTCGCTGGTGAGGGACAGACCGGGGATGGTTTCCCGGGCGTAGTCCACCAGCTCCAGATACTGCTCTGCCGTATAGCGCCGGTTCATCTCCCGGAGCACCCGGTTGCTTCCCGACTGAAGGGGCAGGTGAAGGTGCTTGCATACCTTGTCGCACCGGGCGATGGTGTCGATCAGCTCCCGGGTGCAGTCCTTGGGGTGGGAGGTCATAAACCGGATGCGGAATTCCCCCGGCAGGCTGTTCAGCTCCTCCAAAAGACCGGCGAAGGTGGGAGCTCCCTCCAGGCCCTTGCCGTAGGAGTTCACATTCTGCCCCAGGAGGGTGATGTCCTTGACCCCCTCGTCCAGCAGCCGGCGGGCCTCCTCCGCCACATGGGCGGGGGTACGGCTCCGTTCCCGCCCGCGCACATAGGGAACAATACAATAGGAACAAAAATTGTCGCACCCGTACATAATGGGCAGCCAGGCCTTGCAGCCTCCGTCCCGGCTGACCGGCTGGTTCTCCACCACCAGGGGGGACTCGTCCAGCAGGGTAAAGCTGCGCTTTCCCCCGGTAAGCCGGTCATACAGCAGCTTGGGGAGCAGATGGTAGGCCCCTGCCCCCAGCACCAGATCCACATAGGGGTAGCTTTTTTTGATCTTTTCGGCCACCGCCGGCTGCTGGGTCATGCAGCCGCACAGCACGATGAGAAGGTCCGGCTTCTGTTCCTTGCGCTTCTTGAGGGCGCCCACATTGCCAAAGACCCGGTCCTCGGCGTTTTCCCGCACAGCACAGGTGTTGTACAGGATCAGGTCCGCCCGGTCCAGATCGTCGGTGAAGCGGTAGCCCATCTGGGCCAGCAACCCCTTGATCCGCTCGGTATCGGCGGCGTTTCCCTGGCAGCCATAGGAATGAACAGCAGCCAGCGGGACGCCCAGGCGGGCGGCCAGCAGGCCTTTCATCCGCACCAGGTACTCCTGCTGCTCCTCCAGGTGTTCAAAATCCAGTTCCATGCGCTGGTATCTGTCCAAACCGGTTCCTCCCAACGGTACAACAATTCATATTATTTTACCACGTCCGGCGGCGGTTGGCAAGAAGCGGCACCGGACGCCTTGCTGCCTGGGAGATTCCCCTTTTCCCAGGGGAAAATTGGTCTTTTTCCTTTTCAAGGGGGAGCAAACTATGCTATAATAACCAAAATTGGGCCCGCATGTGACCCAAAGGCCCTTAGAAAACAACAATAAGGAGAGAATCGGATGGCCACTCGAGACTATGTCATTCTGACCGACAGCAACTGCGACCTGTCGGATGAAACCTGCGCCCAGCTGGGGGTCCGCCTTGTGTATATGCCCTATATCATCGGGGAGGAGGATTTTTCCGGCGCGCCGGACAACCGCCTGGACCTGAACGAGTTCTACAACCGGATGCGGGACGGGCAGCCCACCAAAACCTATCAAAAGTCCCCGGAAGAGTACCGCCTCGCCTACGAGGCCATTTTGGCAGAGGAAAAGGACATCCTGGTCATCGCCTTTTCCTCCCAGCTGAGCAACACCTACAACAACTCGGTCCTGATGGCCCGCCAGATGATGGAGGACCACCCCGAGGCCCACATCCTGGTGGTGGACAGCCAGAACGCCACCGGCGGGCAGGCGCTCCTGGTGGAGCTGGCCGCGCGGAAGAAGGCGGAAGGCGCCACCCTGGAGGAAAACGCCCGGTACCTGTCCCAGGTGCGGGATCAGATCGGCATCTACTTCTTTGTGGACGACCTGGAGTACCTGTACCGGGGCGGCCGCCTTTCCAAGGCCGGAGCGGTGGTAGGCACCATCATCGGGGTCAAGCCCATCATCCGGGTGGCCAAGGACGGCTCCCTGCAAACCACCGACAAGGTCCGCGGCCGCAAGAAGGCCATCGCCTACCTGGCCGAGAAGACCATCCAGCAGCTGGACAGTGCCCTTTGTTCCAAAGTTTACCTCATCAGCGCCCAGTCGGACGAGGACGCCCTGGAGCTGGGGCGGATGGTCCTGGCCCAGCATCCGGAATGCGACCTGGAGCTGATGCCTCTCGGCTGCTGCATCGGCGCCCACACCGGCCCCGGCACCCTGGGGATCGCCTTTGCCGCCAAGGAGTGGTTTTGATCGTTTTTTCTCTTCCAAAAGGACAGCCGGCGCGGCCCCATCGGCCGCGCCGGCTGTTTTTCTGCATCGCCCCGGCGGCGGAGCGCCTCTCCCGTTAAGAGGGGCTTCCTCCTCTCGCCTCGGCAATCATCATGTCCTTCACCTTCATCAGGCGGGCCAGATTTCCTCGCTCGTTCTCGTCCAGCTTCATGGAGATATACTTGATGGTCTCCTCCAGGGAGGGGATCTGGACATACTCCAGGGCGTTGACCCGGCGGCGGGTCTTTTCAATCTCCTCCGCCAGCAGCTGGGCGCTCTTCTCCATCTGGGCCAGCTCCAGCATGAGGGGCAGCACCTCCTTGAGGGCCGCCACCGAGTCATCCAGCTCGCCGGAGGTGTTCACAAAACCATAGGAGTAGATGTCGTCGGTATTGGACGCCTCAAACCGAAAGATGGGCACATTGACGCTCATCATGTTCTTGGAATCCACATCCAGCTGCACATGCTCCTTGGGAAGCATGAGAGCCTCCTCCAGCATGGCGGGACTCATCACGGCGCTGGCCACCACAAACCCCTCGTAGACCCCCATGATTTTCTCTTCCACCTGTTCCCGCAGCTCCTTGTTGCGGCGCACCAGGTCCAGGAACTGCTTCATCAGGTCATCCCGCTTGTCCTTCAGGAGCTTGTGGCCCCGGCGGGCGGTGACGAGGCGCTTTTTCAGCCGGGTGAGCTCCATACGGGTGGGATTTACACGGATCAGTGCCATCCTCCCACCTCCTTATTCATGGGGCTCGGCAGGCCAGTACTTCTCGATAAACTCCGGCTTGATCCGCTTGAGCTCGTTCTTGGGCAGGATCGACAGCAGCTTCCAGCCGATGTCCAGGGTCTCGGCGATCTCCCGGTTGGTGTCGTACCCCTGGGAGACATATTCCTTCTCAAAGGCATCGGCAAACTTGGCGTACAGCTTGTCGGTATCCGACAGGGCCGCCTCGCCCAGGATGCTCATCAGCTCCTTGGCGTCCTTGCCCCGGGCATAGGCGGCGAAGAGCTGGTTCATGGTGTTGGCGTGGTCCTCCCGGGTTTTGCCCGGGCCGATGCCCTTGTCCTTCAGACGGGACAGGGAGGGCAGCACGTCGATGGGCGGGGAGATGTTCTTCCGGTACAGCTCCCGGGACAGGATGATCTGCCCTTCGGTGATATAGCCGGTCAGGTCGGGAATGGGGTGGGTCTTGTCGTCCTCCGGCATGCTGAGGATGGGGATCATGGTGATCGATCCCTTGGAGTCGTACTTCCGGCCCGCCCGCTCGTAGATGGTGGCCAGGTCGGTATACAGGTAGCCGGGGTATCCACGCCGGCCGGGGACTTCCTTCCGGGCGGCGGATACCTCCCGCAGGGCCTCGGCATAGTTGGTGATGTCGGTAAGGATCACCAGCACGTGCATATCCTTCTGGAAGGCCAGGTACTCGGCGGCGGTCAGGGCCATATGGGGGGTGGCAATCCGCTCGATGGCCGGGTCGTTGGCCAGGTTGATGAAGAGGACGGTCCGGTCGATGGCGCCGCTCTCCTTGAAGGAGTTGATGAAGAAGTCCGACTCCTCAAAGGTGATGCCGATGGCGGCAAACACCACGGCGAACTTGCTGTCGGTCCCCAGCACCTTGGCCTGGCGAGCAATCTGAGCCGCCAGCTTGGCATGGGGCAGGCCGGAACCGGAGAAGATGGGCAGCTTCTGGCCGCGGACCAGGGTGTTCAGGCCGTCGATGGCCGAGATGCCCGTCTGGATGAACTCGTCAGGATAGGTGCGGGCCGCCGGGTTCATGGGCAGGCCGTCGGTGTCCATCCGGGCCTCGGGAATCAGGTCGGGGCCGCCGTCGATGGGCTTGCCCATGCCGGAAAAGACCCGTCCCAGCATATCCTCCGACACCGGCATCTCCAGGCTGTGGCCCAGGAAACGGACCTTGCTGTACTCCAGGTTGATGCCGGCGGAATTTTCAAACAGCTGGACCAGGGCCTTATCCCCGTCCACCTCCAGCACCCGGCAGCGGCGCAGCTCCCCATTGGGCAGCTCGATCTCGCCCAGCTCGTTGTAGGTAACCCCTTCCACGTTCCGGATGAGCATCAGAGGGCCTGCCACCTCTTGAATGGTGCGGTACTCTTTCAACATGATGCAGACACCTCCTCCAGCAGCTTATGGGTTTCGTCGTCGATCTCCTCTTCCACCTGGGCCAGGTAGGCGGCCACCTGATCCTCGGGGATCATCTTGGCCCGGGCAATCTTCTCCCGCACCGGCAGGGCGATGAGGGCGTCGATGTCCGCGCCGGCAGCCAGGGCATCCTTGGCCCGGTAGTAGAAGTTGAGAACCGCCTTCAGCATGCCGAACTGCTTGGGCAGGGAGGTATAGGTATCGGCGTCGTCAAAGGCATTCTGCTGCAGATAATCCTCCCGGACCGTCCGGGCCGCCTCCAGGGTCAGCCGGTCGGGGGCGGAAAGGGAATCGTAGCCCACCAGCTTCACAATCTCCTCCAGCTCCGCCTCCATCTGGAGCAGGGCCAGGGCGTCGTGGTGGTATTTGCTCCAGTCCTCGGACACGTTCCGGTCCATCCAGGCGCCGATCTGGTCCAGGTAGAGGGAGTAGGAATTGAGCCAGTTGATGGCGGGGAAATGTCGCTTATAGGCCAGGCTGGAATCCAGGCTCCAGAACACCTTCACAATCCGCAGGGTGGCCTGCACCACCGGGTCGGAGTTGTCGCCGCCGGCGGGGGACACGGCCCCGATGGCGGTGAGGGAGCCTTCCCGCTCCTCGCTGCCCAGGGTGATGACCCGGCCTGCCCGCTCGTAGAACTGGGCCAGGCGGGAGGTCAGATAGGCGGGGTAGCCCTCTTCGCCGGGCATCTCTTCCAGCCGGCCGGACATCTCCCGCAGGGCCTCGGCCCACCGGGAGGTGGAGTCGGCCATAATGGCCACCGAGTAGCCCATATCCCGGTAGTACTCGGCGATGGTGATGCCGGTGTAGATGGACGCCTCACGGGCGGCCACCGGCATATCGGAGGTATTGGCGATGAGGACGGTGCGCTTCATCAGGGAGTCCCCCGATTTGGGGTCCTTCAGCTGGGGGAACTCCATCAGCACGTCGGTCATCTCGTTGCCCCGCTCGCCGCAGCCGATGTAGACCACGATGTCCACATCCGACCACTTGGCCAGCTGGTGCTGAACCACCGTCTTGCCGCTGCCGAACGGTCCCGGCACCGCCGCCGTACCGCCGCGGGCAATGGGGAAGAGGGTGTCGATCACCCGCTGCCCGGTAATCATGGGCAGATCGGGGGAGAGCTTTCTCTTGACGGGCCGCTGGCGGCGCACCGGCCACTTGGTCAGCATGGCCACGTCGACGGTCGTTCCGTCCGCCTTCTGGATTCGGGCGACGGGTTCCTCGATGGTGAAGCTGCCGGCCTTGATCTCGGTCACCGTGCCCTCCACCCCCACCGGCACCAGTATCCGGTGGGTGATGATGGAGGTCTCCTCCACCGTACCCAGAATGTCGCCGGAAACCACCGGGTCGCCCACTTTGGCGACAGGGGTGAATTCCCACTTCTTATCGTGCTCCAGAGAGGTCACATGCACACCTCTGGCGATGTTGCTGCCGGTCATCTCCCGGATCCGCACCAGGGGGCGCTGGATCCCGTCGAAGATGGTGGTAAGCAGCCCGGGGGCCAGCTCCACCGAAAGGGGGGCGCCGGTGGAGACCACTTCGTCTCCCGGGCCCAGGCCGGAGGTCTCCTCGTATACCTGGATCGATGCCCTGTCCCCCCGCATCTCGATGATCTCGCCGATGAGACCCAGCTTGCCAACATGGACCACGTCGAACATGTTGGCATCCCGCATCCCTTCGGCAACCACCAGAGGGCCGGACACCTTTACAATTTTGCCTTGGCTCATTCCTTTCACCTGCTTTTCTATCAATTACTCGTTTAGTCCTTGAACAATATATCGGCGCCCACGGCCCGCTCCACGCTCTTTTTCACGCTGGCGATGCCCAGGCCCAGGGACCCTTCCCGGCCGGGAATGGGGATAATGGCCGGGATCTGGGCGGTTTTGTACCGGTCCACCGCCGGGAGCACCCGGGACATCAGCTGCTCGGTGATAAAAATCACCCCGTACTGCTCTTCCGCCAGCCGGTGGATCAGCCCTTCGGCCGCCTGAGGGTCCGATTCTTCAAACACTTCAAAGCCCACCGCCTTGAAGCCCAGGACGCTTTCTTTCTCGCCCAAAACCGCAATCTTGCTACGCATAAGAATCCCTCAGTCTTTCGGTAATCTGCTGGGGAGATACCCCCGCCAGCTTGGATGCCATCACAATCCGCACAGCCTTGATCTCGTTCTCCCGGCCCAGCAGGTACGCCACCACCGGCTCCAGTCCAAAGGAGATCATCCGGGTACCGGCCAGCAGGCTGACCAGATAATTGTCGCACAGCCGCTCAAAGGCAGTCAGGGTGCCGCCGGTGCGCAGGCTGTCAAAGGACGGTTCCAGGAACCTGCCGTAATCGCTGAAGGACACCACCGCCAGCAGTTCCTCCATGCCTTTGGGGAACGCCTCACAGAGCTTGCCTTCGTCCACCTTCCCGCCGGGGGCCAATACCCTGCGCAGGAAGAAGACGTCCTTCCCCATCCGCTTCAGGCGCACCGCGCTGCGGATGTTGGCGATGTCGGTCTGGGCGGTACAGTACTCCACGAGGAACCGGTTGCCCACCTGGCGGGCCGTCTCCAGAGACGCCTCCAATACGGCCCGATCCACCAGAATATCCACCATCTGGGGGTCGCACACCTTTGCCAGCAGCTCTCCCCCTTCCTCCGCCGCTTGGGCCAGGCGGGGGTTCAGCTTTTCGTACCGACCGCTCGCCAGCTCCTCCTGCAGCGCCTTGGGCTCCAGGTTCCCCAGGGGGGAGAGGATGGCCGACGGGTCGGTGCCGGTGCGGCGGGCTTTCAGGAGGGTCTTCAAATTATGGCCGTCGTATTTGTACCGAAGAAGCTCCATCACCCGGGGATCTTTGCAGGCCTCCCCCACCAGGCGGTAGGTGTCGGCCAGGGCCTTGCTCAGGCAATCCTCGTACTCCTCATAGGAGAAGCCGGTTCCCATCCCCGTATCGGCCACCACCTTGAAGGCCTCCTCGGCGCTTCTGGCGTCGATCATCTTCTGGAGGCCCTTCCGGTCCACCATGTGGTTTTCAAATCCCCGGACCATGGCGGTGGCGCTCAGATACTCTCGATCCGAATAATTCTTCACTGCTGCACCTCCTTTACCAGTTGTTTCATGGGGCGGTCACGGGAAAAGAACGGCCGCCACCTTGGGCTCCATCTCTTCCTGGATCCCCATGATCAGCACTTCGTAGGTGCAGTTTGTCTCGATGTTTCCCTCCCGAAGGACAAAGCCCCCCTGGAAGGTTCCCTTCTGGCTGCTGAGGGTCACCGCCGTTTTCCGGCCCGCAAGGGCCTTGTTGGCCAGTTCCACCACCTGCGCCCCCAGGGCCTGGTCCTTCTCGTTGAAGATCAGCTCCCCGCCGGGTCCGGCGGCCTGAGCCGCCATCTCCGCCAGGAAGGGGGCCATCTTCTCCGCCGGGGCGCTGCACAGCCGTTCCAGCGCCAGCTGGAAGGCCTGGTCGATGGCCTGGCGGCGGGCAGCCAGCTTTACGCTGCGCTCCTCCACCCCTTTCTGGGACTGGGCCCGATGGGCCACTGCCTCCGCCTGACGGCGGGCGTTGTCCAGGATGGCCTTCGCCTCCTTCTCCCCTTGGGCACGGGCAGCCTGGAGGGTTTTCTCCCCCTCCTCGCGGGCTACCTGCAAGGTGCGCTGGGCGGCCTCCTGGGCCTCCTGCAAGATTTTATCGGTCAGTTTTGCCAGTTCATTCAACGGTCTTCACCACCATTCCTTGTTCCCAATCTGCATTCTTTCACAGCCGAACCGGTCGCTCCCCCGTTACATGGGGATGTTGAAGACCAGCAGCAGGGAGATCAGGAAGGCGAGGATGGCATAAGTCTCCACCATGGCGGCCGAGACGATGGCCTTGGCCACCTGGTCGGGCCGCTTGGCAACCACGCTGATGCCGGCGGCGGCCACGCGGCCCTGGGCAACGGCAGACAGCAGCCCCACAAAGCCAACCGGCATGGCGGAAGCCAGGATGTAAGCGCCGGTTTCCAGGCTCAGGTTGACGGTACCGCCCATCATTCCGGTGTTCAGCATGATGATAAAGCCGATGAGGAATCCGTAGATGCCCTGGGTACCGGGAAGCGCCTGCAGCACGATGCACTGGCCGTACTTATCCGGGTCGTCAATCAGGATGCCGCTGGTGGCCTCGCCCACCAGGCCCACGCCCTTGGCCGAGCCGATGCCGGAGAAAAGCACCGCCACCGCGACACCCAAATACGCCAGGAAGTTGCCGTTGTTCAGAAAGCTCATAAATCCATCCATCGTTAGTCCTCCTTATCGGTTACTACAACATATTTTGTATTGGCTCTGAGGGGCTGGAAGGGCTTTCCGCCGCTCTCATAAAACTTACCAAAAAACTCCACATACTGGAGACGGGACGAGTGAACATAGGACCCCAGGGCATTGATGCCCAGATTCATGGCATGGCCGAAGAGGAATATCGCCACAAAGAGGACAAAACCCACAATCCCGCCGCCGGCCAGGGTGCCCATGATGTTGACCACGTTGCCGATGACCGCCGTGGCCAGCCCCAGAGCAAGAATCCGGGAATAGGACAGCAAATCCGAAATATAACTGGTAATGTCGTACAGACTCATAACACCGGAAATCAGCCGGGAGATGGGATTTTTCTTGTCCCGTCCCTGGGTGAGGATCAGCCCCGCTGCACCCGCCACCGACAGGCAGATTCCTATGGTACGGAAAAGCCCCGGCAGCACCAGCATCGGCAGGCCGACCAGCACCATATACCAGAAACCGATGTCAAAAAGCGCATCCCACGGATGCCCCCGGCGGATCAGCAGATAGGCCTTATACCCCATGCCGCAGAAGAGGTGCAGGGCACCCAGCACAAAAGAAATGGCCAGAATGGTGATGGGGTCGTTGAGGGGGTCCAGCAGCATGGGAACGGTGATCTCCCGTCCCAGGAAGGTGAGGGAGAACTGGGACACCAGGTTGCCGAACCAGCTGCCGTACAGCGCCCCCCAGAACACAGTGGACAGGCCGCCCAGGGTGATTACCTTCATAAACTTGCGGGCGAAGGGGGACAGGTCCATCTTCTTAAGGGCAAACAGCCCTCCAAAGAAAAGGATCAGGCCATATCCCGCGTCCGACAGCATCATGCCAAAGAAGATAAAGTAGAAGATGGCCACCGCCGGGTTGGGGTCCACCCCATGGGGGGAAGGAAGGGAGTACATCTCGGTGATGACCTCAAAAGGTTCCACCAGCTTGCTGTTGCGCAGCAGCACCGGCGGTTCCTCCTCCGGGCCCGGCTCT
This sequence comes from Candidatus Heteroruminococcus faecigallinarum, assembly GCA_904387055.1. Taxonomy (GTDB): domain Bacteria; phylum Bacillota; class Clostridia; order Oscillospirales; family Ruminococcaceae; genus Heteroruminococcus; species Heteroruminococcus faecigallinarum. The sequence continues at coordinate 60,252 of CAJFKV010000005.1, forward strand.
GCAATCTCCAGATAGCAGGGGAACTCCTCCAGCAGCTTCTCCAGCTGGGGGACCTTTTCTTCCGGTACCCAGGCGGTCAACACAAAGGTTTTCTCGGTGTGGCACAGCTTTTGCCTCGCCTTGGCACAGTCCAACTGGACCGTTAAACTGTCAAAGGCCAGCTTCAGCTGGGGGCCTTTTTCCGCAAGGGCTTTCAGCCTCTCTTCCCCCTCCTCGATCTGCCGCTGGCAGGCGGCGATCTCCTGGGTGCACCGCTGGGCATACTGCCCTGGCGGGCCGTCAAAGGGATCCAGCTGGCACCGGGAAGCGCCGAAGTTCCGCAGCACTTCCCACACGGCGTTTCGTTCTTTCTTCAGGGAGACCATCAACAGATACTGTTGATCTTTGTCCGCCGAAATCTGCTGGATCACCGGGCAAAGGCCCTCCTCGTCCAGCTTGGTCTGCAGGGCCTCCAGGCTGCTTTCCGCCGAGAAGAACAGGTATTCCACCGTTGTGGACACCGTTCCCTCCAAGGAAAGGGGCAGGTCTCCCTCCAGCCAAGGGGCCAGGGAGGTCCGGAGAAACTCCAATTTGCCGATCTGGCTACGCAGCTCGGCAATCCGCCGCTGCTCCGCCTCCACCTGGCCGCAGAGGGAAAAGGCTTCTGCCAGGATGCCCGGGTCGGCCAGGCGGCCATAAGTTTCCCGCGGCTTCCGCGCCAGGAACCCTTCTTTGGGGAAGTAGGGCCGCAGCGCGGCAATGGACGCCGACACCCGGGAATACTTCTGCTCCAGGTCGTACAGATCGACCGGGCGTTTCTGGAGGGCATCGCCCACCGCCTCGCCGGCCATCTCCTCCGGACGGCCCACCTGCACACAGCCCAGCTGCATCATCCGCTGGATCAGCCGATCTCCGTCCTGGGAGAGACCGTATACATAGGCTTTTTTCATTGGTATGATCATATGCCGCCCACGATCCTCTCCACAATGATATTGGCCGCTGCATCCAGCCGGCCGGCCGCCTCCTGGCGGACGGTGCTGCTTTCTGCCGCTGCCGTGCTGCGGCCTTCCGCCAACAGGCCCTCCGCCTGCCAGGACGCTTCCACCAGGATTGCTTCCGCTTCCCTGGCGGCGCTGGCCTTCTGACGCTCGACCTCTTCCCGCCCATCCTTCTGGGCTTTCGCGGTCAAGGCCGCCGCCTCCTGCTGGGCCTTCCGGCGGATTTCCTCCGCCTCACTCTCCGCTTTTTGGATCTTTTCGATCACATCCAGCATCCGATCACCACCTTTGTTTCAGTTTAGTATATTGTCTATATATTGTCAACAATCTTCTGTATTTTCGACAAATTAGCCAAGACACCCCTTGACGAATGTACAAAACATCCCAATACCCCAGAAACCCGATCATCTTTGCCACTCTTTGAGGAAAAGCAACTCTTGTACAAAAAGGGAAACAAGAAAAATTTGCATTTTCGGCTTCCCTATCCTGCGAAGTTTGTTAATATTTTCATTATACCCTATCAACGGAAAAAGTCAAACGATTTTATGATAATTTTATCTTCTAGATTTATCATCTAAAATTTATTGTTCCGTTTTACCGGAACAATCTAGACCATATTCGTGAATTTTATATGAATTGCAAGTGAATTGTGAAAGAACGGACAGACTTTTCCTTTGCCCGCAGCGGTTGCCATTTTTCCGTTTTTCAGGTATACTGGGATACAGCAGGCAGGAAGGGAGGAATTTGCCATCACTGTTGCACAACTGGAAACTCTCATTGGTCAATATGGCATCTGGGTGGTGGGGATTATGATTTTTCTGGAATACCTTGGGATCCCTGGTTACCCCGGCGGCATTTGCCTCTTTTTGGTGGGGGCGCTGGTTCATTTTCACTATCTATCCTTCCCGACGGCTTTTCTGGTTTCTTTGATTGCTGCCACTGCTGCCTGCTGTTGCACCTATTGGGTCTGCAGCCTTTGGAACCGGCCCATCCAGCGGTTTGTAGACCAACGGCCGTCTTTCCGCAAGAAATTTGACCAGGCCCAAGGGATCATCGACCAACATGGGACCAAGGGGCTTTTTCTGGCGAGGATGCTGCCGGTGGTTCGGGCGATGATTTCCATTCCGGCGGGGCTGCTGAAGATGGATTTCCTTCCCTATGTGGTGTATTCGGCACTGGGGTCGGCCATCTACATCGCCGTCTGCATCTACATCGGAAGCCTCTTTTTGGGGCTGGTCACATAACAAAAAAAGGGATGGGGTCCTTCTGCGGACCCCATCCCTTTTTTCTTTTGGTCTATTCCTCACTGTCAAAAACCTCCCGCCGGTCGATCACCTTATGAACATATTGGCGGACCTGGTCGTGGAGAGGGTGATCCTGGTAAAAGGCCAGCGCCTCCCGCGAAGAAAACTCGCTGTACAGGCACAGGTCAAAGCCCTTGGGATTGATTCCACGGCTCACCTGTGCTTTCTCCAGACCATCGATCTTTCCCACCAAATCCTCCAGGCCGGCCTTGATGATGGCGGCGTTTTCCTCCTTGGTCTTTCCTTCGGCGGTCTCTTTCAGATTCCAGAAAACGATATGTTTTACCATTCTTTTGCCCTCCCACTGGTCGTTACCGCCCCAGTGTACCACAGAATCCCCGGGAAATCAATGTCCCCGCTCCTCGGTGGGGAGGACCGACATCTCCATCTGGATCCGCAGGTGGTAGTCCCGCTGGAAGCTGTCCGGGCTGTCCCGCAGCAGCATCCTTCCTTCTGCCGCCGCCGGCTGTCGGGACAAGGTAAAGGAAAAGCAGTTGCCACGCCCTTCCTGGTTATCCGCCCAGATGTGCCCGTCGTGGAGGTTTACCAGCAGCTGGGCCAGCCACATCCCCGGACCGATGCCCAAGCCGTCCCGGACGAATTGGGCGCTGGGCAGAAACGGATAGGCAAACAGGCGGTACAGGGTCTCTTTGGGGATGAGGCGGCCGTTGTCCCACAGGTCTACCTGGAGCTTCTCTTTTCCCTTGGTAAGGATCACCTGGATGGCTCCGTCCGGCCCCGTGGAACGGATGGCATTGGCCAGCAGCTTCAGCAGGACGGTAGAGATCCGCTCCCGGTCACAGCAAAGAACGTCATCCCCTTCTCCCTCCACCTGGAAGACAATCTCCCGATTATGGGCATAGGGCCGGCTGGCCTGGATTGCCTGCTGGATCAGATCCTCCAGATGCCACTGGACAAAGGCCAGCTCCAAATCCTCCTGGGCGGCCGCCGCCGTTTCCCACAGGTCGTTGACCGTGAGAAACATGCGGTAGCAGCTTTTTTCAATGAAGGAGCAGTACCGGTGGAAAAAGGGAAGGTTGTCTTCCGAAATCTCCTCCTCCATCCTCTTTTCCATCAGCTGGAGGGCAGCCAGCGCAGTAGAAGCCGGGCCCTTCAAATCATGGACCAGGCAGGTGATGTAATCCTTCTGGAACATCCGCAGCAGGGGCTGGTCCTGCCCTTGGATCTGCTGGAACCAGCTCTCCCCTTCTCTTTCCTGCCGGGCACGGGCTGCTTCGCAGAGGGCGGTTACCTCCCGCATAACCCCGTAGCTGCAGGGACCTTCTTCTTCATCGAGGCCATACCAGCCGTCTTCCTGAATCCATTTGACCCCTTTTTCCCCGTGAACACGATAGACAGTCGTATAGGCATCCTGTTTCAGCAGGGTTAACCAGCCATCCAGAAGGGCATGCCGGTCTTCCTCCACCACCATACGGGCCACCTCCTCCGGATAAAGAGGCTCATTGCCTTCCCTGCCAAAAAGGGCACACACCTGGGACGAGTACCAGCCTTCCCCGCTTTTCCAGCATCGGACCCAGTTGATCTCCCCCCAGGGGATCTCCACCGTCTCGGAACACTGCCGATGCAATCGCTCCAGCAACGTGGATTCCTTTTCCTTGACGGTCATACGATCCCTCCTTTCAGGCACTTCTCATTCAGTTCCTGAACGCGGGCCGAAAAAGCAGCTAAGAACTTCCGAGGTGACGGGGGACGGCTTGTGTCCAAGGGCAGGGAACAATAAAAGGGCGTCTTGCGCTGAAACATGGCGGTCATCTCCCGCCGGATTGCCTCACTCACCCCATTCTCGCTGGTTTTGTAATACTCGGCCAGCTCTTTATAAATCGCGTTCAGATATTGACTGCGGCCGCCGGTTACCATCCGAAGAGCCGTTTCAATCAGATACCCATGGCCCACCATTCCACCCCGGGAACCTGCCTCCAGCAGAAGGTTCTCAATCCGGACCTGGAGGGGCGAAGGGGCCGGCCGTTCCCGCGTCTCCGGTCGACCCAACATTCGGACGCGGCCCGCCAACTCGAAAAAATCGATGGGCTTAATCATGTAATAATCGGCGCCCAGCCGGATGGATTCCTGCACAATCCGTTCTCCCTTCACGGCGGAAGTGACAATAATCCCCGGCCGCGGGTCGGGCGGATCGGCCTGCAGATACTCCAGCACCGACAACCCATCGGGGCTGGGCATCACCAGATCCAGCAGCAGTACGTCCGGCAGGGTACTGTAGACCAGGTCCAGGGCCTCCCGGCCGGTGGAAGCGGCAGCACAGCAGACCATTCCCTCCTGCATCTGAAAAAAGTCCTGCAGCAGCTCCAGCATGCTCCGCTCGTTTTCCACCACCATGACCCGCAATTGCTCCCGTTCGCTCATAGCGACTCCTTCCTCTCATTGCCCGGACCCTTCCCGGTGCTCCCTGGGGAACCGGCCGCTTACACCATCTGCCGGTACCCGTTTATCTGTTCCAGCAGATCCTCCACCACCTCTCTCCATACAATGGCGGTGACGGCATTCTCATATAAAAAAGCCAAGACCTGCACAGTTTGTTCTTTGGATGGAAAAAGCCGTTCAAGACGCTCTGCCTGCCGGTTGTATTTTCCCTTTTCCACCAGCTCGATGCCGTATGGAAGGGGAACCGCCTCGGTTTCTTCTAGTAAATTATAGCAGATTGTTGCAGCTTCTTGAAGTATCCCGAGGTCAGAAAATTCTTTTGTATACATGGTTGTCCGCTTCACAAGCCTCACTCCTCATTCCTCGTATAAGAATCTCACAGTTCGGAACCTTTTCCACCCAAAATTCTACACGATTCTCCCTTGGATGACAATCAATGAAAATCCACGGTCCCCGTGGACTTCCGTTGGTTTTCCGCTCCGGGATAAACGGACCCGGCACTGTGCGCTGTGAAATCCGGATGTCCGATCTGAGGAAGGGGCCGGTTCATTCCGCCTGCTCCCGGAGGAATTCCCTTTGGCAAAGAAGAAACGCCGGCAAAGCGTTGCATCCCCACAAGGGTTGTGCTAGGATAAAAGATGCAACGATACAGGATAGGAGGAATCCATTATGGTACGATATGGAACCATCGGCAGCGGCTGGATTGTGGACGCCTTTATTGCCGGCGCCCAGCAGGGGGCCCCCCAGCTGGAGCACCGGGCCGTGTATTCCCGCAGCCGGGAAACCGGCGAAGCCTTTGCCCGCAAACACGGCGTCAACCTGGTCTTTACCGATCTGGAAGCCATGGCGGCCAGCGACCAGATCGACGCGGTCTACATCGCCAGCCCCAACGCCTTCCATTATTCCCAGGCCAAGCTTTTTCTGGAGCATGGAAAGCACGTCCTCTGCGAAAAGACCTGCGTGGTCAATTCCGCCCAGATGAAGGAACTGTGCCGCCTTGCCGACCAGAACGGGGTGGTCTTTATGGAAGCCATCAAGTTCATGCACCTGCCGGAGCGGATGATCCTGCGGGAGGCACTGGCCTTTGTGGGGCCCGTCCATCTGGCCCGGTTTGACTTTTCCCGTTACTCGTCCAAGTTTCCCCAGTATCTGGCCGGCCAGTGCCCCAACATTTTCAATCCCAAGATGGCGGCCGGCTGCCTGATGGACATGGGAATCTACAGCGTCTTCCCCGCCGTGCACCTCTTCGGCCTGCCCAGGCGGGTCTCCGCCAGCGCGGTGATGCTCCGTACCGGGGCGGACGGCGCCGGCGCCGCGCTGCTGGAATATCCCGATAAGGTAGCCTGCCTCTCCTACTCCAAGATGAGCGACGCCCATCTGGACAACGTCATCCAGGGTGAAAAGGGCGTGCTCCACATCCGCACCATCGAGCACCTCAATGAGATCGACCTCCACCACAACGACGGCCGCGTGGAAACCATCGCCCGCCGGGACGAGAGCCGCCTACCCATGAGCTACGAGGCCTACGATTTTGGCCGCTTTGCCGACGATCCCAACGGCACCTGGAAAGAGCACCACTGGTTCCGGGAGCAAAGCGTTCGGAATCTGGCCGTCATGGACCAGATCCGCCAATCGGCTGGCATCCGCTTCGACGCCGACCAGCTGTAATCTCCCTTGACCGGAAAAAGGAGGGCGGCAGAGCCTTGCTCTGCCGCCCTCCTTTTTCCTATTCGCCAAACAAATCCGCCAACGGCCGTATCGCCCGCTGCAAATCGGAAATCGCCGCATTCAGACCCTCTACATCCATTCCTTCAATAACCGAGAGGGCCTTCTGCACCTCTTCCAGGGCGGTCTCCATGGTACTGCCGCTTTGGGCAATCAAGTCGTTGATCCCTTCCGCCGTCCTTTGAAAGTCAATCTGGGAAAGGTCCTGGGTCACGGTCTGCAGGTTGTCCATCGTCTGCTGGGCCTGGACAAACAGGCTGCTCACCCGCGGAAGAAGGATGCAGGCCGCCAGCACCATCAGAGCCAGCGCCCCTCCCAAAAAACCGGCGCAAAGCCGGGTCATCCGCAGCTGTGCCCGCAGATTCTCCTCCTGGCGGCGGGAGTTCTGGCACAATTCCTCCAACAGTTGAACCGTCCTCTCCTGAGGGGATGCTTCTCTTGCCTCTTCCTCCTGGGCAGGGGATGCTTCTTCCTGCAGCGGGGCGGATTGCAGCTCGGTGGTCATAACAGGCACCTCCTATTGTCCTTTATCCTCATTATACACCCGTTCGTCTTCTTTGCAAGGAGATCCCCCATTCCTCAGGAAGAGATAAGAAAATTCCTCTTGTTTTTTGTGGACCAATTTCGTATAATAACATTGTTGAAAGAATGTCAAAGCAAAGGAGCATCTCCATGAACGACGACCTTTTTTCTGTCCTGGCCGACCAACAGGTCAATCCCGCCCTGATTGAGGAACTCTGCCGTTTCCGGCAGCAGTATCCCCTTCAGGAATCCCAGCAGGCCCGCCTGTTTCGCCCCCCCATCCCCTTTTACGGGCGGGAGATTCTGGAAATGGCCATTGCCGCTCTGCTGCGGGGGGAAAACCTCCTCCTCAGCGGCTCCAAGGCCACCGGCAAAAATGTCCTGGCGGACAACCTGTCCTATCTCTTCGGCCGCCCCTCCTACACCATCTCCTTCAATGTCAATACCGACAGCGCCTCCCTCATCGGTACCGACACCTTCCAGGAGGGGGAGGTCCGCCTGCGGAAAGGCCCGGTCTTTCTCTGCGCCCAGGAGGGTGGCTTCGGCATCCTGGACGAGATCAACATGGCCAAAAACGACGCGGTCTCGGTCCTCCACGCCACCCTGGACTACCGGCGGATCATCGACGTGCCCGGCTACGAGCGGATCGCCCTCCACCCAGCCACCCGGTTTATCGGCACCATGAACCACGGCTATGCCGGTACCCGGGAGCTGAATGAGGCCCTGGTCTCCCGGTTCCTGGTGATCGACATGCCCGATCTGGACGAGGAACTGCTCACCCGGGTGGTGTCCGCCTCCTTCCCTTCCCTGCGGCCGGAAGCCCTCCGCCAGTTCTGCGGCCTCTTCCTGGACCTGCAGACCAAGGCCGCCAACGGGGAAATCTCCACCAAGCCCCTGGACCTGCGGGGGCTTCTCGCCGCCCTGGGCACCATCCAGACCGGCCTTACCCCCTCCCTGGCGGTCAAGATGGGGATTACCAACAAATGCTTCGACCAGTTTGAAGGGGAGATTGTGGACGACGTGGTCCTCACCCGTATCCCCTCCTCCTGGACGGCGGCGGACGTTTTTGACCGGTAGGCAGGTGACACGGATGGAGGAAGAACGGACTATCCTCCCTCAGGAGGATACCTTTGAGCTGGAGAACCGTATCCGCAACCTGATGTGGACGGTGAGCGGCGACTACCAGCTGGACATTCCGGTGGACGCGGAGGCCTTCCGGCGGAACCGGTATCTGGCCCTGTACGACGCGGTCAAGCAGGGCGCCTTCTCCCGGTATTTTGACCGGGAGGCCCTTTCCCTCTACCTGGTGAAGAAGATCTATCTGTCGGCCGACGGCCGTTCCCTGGTGAACATCGCCCAGCTTTGTGTGGACGCTGCCACCCATCCTCTGGTCTCCCGGGAGCGGCCGGGGACGGCGGAGATCCGCCGGCGGGCCTTCCAGCTGCTGCTGGAGGAGGAATTCGGCGATCTCACCTTCACCCCCATGGGCCGGGCCCAAATCGCCCTCATGGAGGAGGCCCTGGGCCGGTCCGGCAGCTACGACCGGCGCACCAGCCAGATCGCCGGGCAGATCCGTTCCCTGGAAGGGGCGAAGGACACCATGGAGATCATCCGCCAGGTGGATGATCTGTACAACAGCCAAATCGACCGGTCCTTCGCCCGGGAACACGGCTCCCTGGAGGAGGTACTGGCGGTCACCCTGGCGGAGCTGCGGGAATTTGACTGGAAGAAGTACCTGGGCGACGATCTGGATGCCGACCTGGAGCAGGTCATGACCAAGATCTCCCAGTCGGTCACCACCCTGTCCGCCCTGGAGGAACGGAAAAGCCGGGGCCAGCAGCGCCTGGCCGGAAACGGGACCGGCACCGTCCTGGTGGATGAGGAAGCCATCCAGAAGATGTATTCCTATGTGGAGCTGAACTACGGCAAAACCTACCTCTCCCCGGCCGAGCAGGAGCGGCTTAACCGGTCCCTCTGCCGGGGCATCCACGGAGACTGCACCCTCTATCTTACCGACGGCATCCTTCGCAGCCCGGTAAAGTTGAATTACCAGTACAAATACGCCCGGAAACTGGCGGACAAAAACCGGATGCTCTACTACAAATACAGCCGCACCGTGAAACGGAATATCCTCCAGTTGACCGATTCCCTGCGCAAGACCCTGGTCCTCCGCAGCGAGGAGGAGACGGTCCGCTCGGACCACGGACGCATCCTCCCCAACCAGCTTTGGAAGGTGGGGCGCAGCAGCGACGTGCGCCTCTTTGAACGGACCATCCGCCGCAGCAGCACCGATTTTGTGGTGGACATCCTCATCGACGGCAGCGGTTCCCAGCACGCCCGCCAGGGGCTGGTGGCCATCCAGGGGTATATCATCAGCTCCGCCCTCAGCAATGTGGGGATCCCCCATCGGGTGATGAGTTTCTGCACCTTCTGGGATTACACCATCCTGCACCGGTTCCGGGAATACGACGAGGATCGGTCGGCGGACAGCCGGATCTTTGAGTACACCAGCACCTCCAACAACCGGGACGGCCTGGCCATCAAGGCCACGGCCGACCAGCTGGCCAAGCGGCCGGAGGAGCACAAAATTCTCATCATCCTCAGCGACGGCCGCCCCAACGACATCATCATCAACCGCCCCGGCAGCCGGTGCCCCGCCCCCTATACCGGCGACTATGCCGTCAAGGATACCGCCCTGGAGGTGCGGCGGGTACGGGCCCAGGGGATAGCGGTGCTGGGCGTCTTTGCCGGGGAGGAAGAGGACCTGGCCGCCGAGAAAAAAATCTTCGGCAAGGACTTCGCCTATATCCGGGAGATCGGCAATTTTTCCAACGTGGTGGGCCTGTACCTGAACAAGCAGCTGGACGACGCCTGATCCGCCAGTATCCACAGTCAAGACCACCCCTAAGAGGGGTGGCTTGACGAGCGGCCTAAAAGGCCGAAAGACAAGCCAGCGCCTAAATGACGCTGGCTTGAACTTTGTTCAAG
>CAJFKV010000006.1 GCA_904387055.1 Candidatus Heteroruminococcus faecigallinarum
GTCCAGCGCCTCCTTGGAGGCCAGGCAGCTGTCGTTGTGGGGGTCGGTGTACCGGAGGAAATACCAGGAGGAACCCGCCCACTGGGGCATGGTGTCGGTCTCCCGCTTGGCGGGGCCGCCGCAGTGGGGGCAGGTGGTGTTCACCCAGTCGGTCATGGCCGCCAGGGGGGATTCACCGTTGTCGGTGGGCTCGTAGGAATCCACCTCCGGCAGGGTGAGGGGAAGCTGGTCCTCCGGCAGAGGTACCCAGCCGCACTTCTCACAGTAGACCAGGGGAATCGGCTCGCCCCAGTACCGCTGGCGGGAGAAAACCCAGTCCCGCAGCTTGTAATTCACCTTGGGACGGCCCTTGCCGGTCTCCTCCAGATAGGCGGTGATCTTCTTCTTGGCCTCTTCCACCGACAGGCCGTCCAGCATGCCGGAATTGACCATCTGGCCGGTGGCGCAGTCCACGAAGGCTTCCTTCTCCACGTCGCCGCCCTTGACCACCTCGATGATGGGCAGGCCAAACTTCTTGGCAAATTCCCAGTCGCGGGTGTCGTGGCCGGGCACCGCCATGATGGCGCCGGTGCCGTAGGTCATGAGGACATAGTCGGAGACAAAGATGGGGATCTGGGTGTCGTTCACCGGGTTGATGCCCATCACCCCCTGGAGGCGGACGCCGGTCTTGTCCTTGGCCACCTCGGTGCGCTCAAAGTCGCTCTTGCGGGCGGCGGCCTCCTGGTAGGCGCGGATCTCCTCCAGGTTTTCCAGCTTGCCGGCCCACTTCTCGATGTAGGGATGCTCGGGGGAGATGACCATATAGGTGGCCCCGTACAGGGTGTCGGGCCGGGTGGTGTAGACGGTGAGGGTGTCCCCGGCGGTGGTGCCGAAATCCACCTCGGCGCCGGTGGAGCGGCCGATCCAGTTGCGCTGGGACACCTTGACCCGGTCTATGTAGTTGACCAGATCCAGGTCGTCGATGAGCCGCTGGGCATAGGCGGTGATCTTCAGCATCCACTGGCTCTTCACCTTCCGGACCACCTCGCTGCCGCACCGCTCGCACACGCCGTTGACCACCTCTTCGTTGGCCAGGACACACTTGCAGGAGGTGCACCAGTTGACCGCCATCTCTTTTTTGTAGGCAAGGCCCTTCTTGAACAGCTGCAGGAAGATCCACTGGGTCCACTTGTAGTAGCTGGGATCGGTGGTATTGATCTCCCGGCTCCAGTCGAAGGAGAGGCCCAGGCTCTTCAGCTGGCTTTTGAAGCGGGCCACGTTCTGCTTGGTAACAATCTCCGGATGGATGTGGTTCTTAATGGCGTAATTCTCGGTGGGCAGGCCAAAGGCGTCCCAGCCCATGGGATAGAGGACGTTGTAACCCTGCTGGCGGCGCTTGCGGGCCACAATGTCCAGGGCCGTATAAGACCGGGGGTGGCCCACATGCAGCCCCTGGCCCGAGGGATAGGGGAACTCCACCAGCGCATAATACTTGGGCTTGGAATAATCGTTGGAGGCGGCGTAGACGTTGCGCGCGTCCCAAATGTCCTGCCACTTCTTCTCAATGGCTTTGAAATCGTACTTCAACCTTGAACATCCTCTCTCTCCGGCGCCGGGCCGGTATTCAGTGCAGGCAGCTCCTTCTGCCAACGGTTACAACAAGATTCTCCACCCTAGGCCCCGGTTTCCCGGCCGGGCAGCTCCACCCGGGGGGCATCGGCCCACAGCCGCTCCAGGCTGTAGAATTTCCGGCTGTCCTCCTGGAACAGATGGACCAGCACATCCCCATAGTCCATGAGGATCCAGGCGGCGGTTTGGTAGCCTTCGATCCGCTGGGGCTCAATGCCGTCCTCCTTGGAGAGCTTCTCCTCCACCTCGTCGCACATGGCCCGCACATGGGGAAGGCTGCCGCCGGAGGCGATGACAAAATAATCCGCCAGGGTGGACTGGGTCCCCACGTTGCAGACGATGATCTCCTCCCCTTTTTTGCTGTCCAGGATCGATGCGATCCGCTTTGCAGTCTCTAACGATGTCACGAAACGGCTCCTTTCTCCTGATCCTCCCGGGGAGGAACGGCGTCAAAATACAGATCCAACAGTTCCCGAAGGGCCTCCTGGTCGGGAAGGTAGACGGCGTATCCGCCGATCATCCTCCCCTCGCCGGGCACCCGGTAAAAGGAGATGCCCTCCGCCCCCCGGTCGAATACCTTTCCCCCCAGGGAAATCATCGTCAGCAGGGGCATATCGGTTTCCACCTGGGAGTAGTTGCGGACAAGGGCAGCGATGGCCTCGGCCCTTCCTTTGGCATAAACCGCCTGGACGGCCGCCTTCAAAAACGCCTGCTGCACCTCCAGACGGCCGATGTCCCCGGTGGCGTACCCCTCCCGATACCGCACCAGCCACTCCGCCTGCTGGCCGGTGAGAACCTGCTCCCCGGCGGCAAGGTACTTGCCCGGCAGATAGTCGATGGGCTCCTCCAGGGTCATGGGGATGCCGCCCAGGTCATCCACAATCGACCGCACCCCCTCCAGGGTAACGGTCACATAGTAATCCACCGGCAGGCCCAGCAGCTCCCGGACCAGCTTCTCCAGCGCCTGAATGCCGCCGTCCTTCTGGCCGTACACCGCATTCAGCTTGCCGGTGGGCACCTGGCTCCCCACATAGGTGTCCCGGGGGATCTGCAGCACCGACACCCGGCCGCTCTCCTCCTCCAGGGAGGCCAGCATGATGACGTCGGTGAGGTACCGGGTCTCGTCCACGCCGCAGACCAGCAGGTTCACCCGCCCGTCATCGGGAGGGGGAGCGGAGGGATCGGGGGCGGCGGGCTCTTCCGGAAGGGCCTCTTCCTCAAGGGGAGCAGCCGGCTGCTCCCCCTGGGGAAGAAGTCCATACAGAAGCACCACTCCCGCCGCGGCCAGTATCACCAGCCCCAGCTTTCCCCCTGTGCTCCATCCCTTCACGGCCCTTCACCCTCCTCCCCGGCCTCCCGCTACCGGCGATAGCAGCAGTAGGCGCGATATGTATCGGGGGTGATGATCTCGCCCTCCTGGGCGAGGCGGGCCACCGTATACCGGAGGGAATAGGCCATCCCTTCCTCCAGGGAACGGTCCACCGCCTGCCGCATCTGGTCCACATCGGGGTAGTCCCGCTCGGCGGAGGTCAGATCCGCCAGGTAGATGATCTTTTCCAGGCGGGACATCTCCGCCCGGCCGCTGGTGTGGTAGGCCACTGCGTTTAGGATGTCCCTGTCGTCCACCGATAATTCCTGGGCGATGTATCCTGCCGCCGCCGGGCCATGCCACAGGCGGGGCATCTGCAAGGTAAGATCGTCCAAAATTATACCAGACTTCCGCGCCCATTGCAACTGCGCCTGCCGGGGAAACTCCTTGCAGATGTCGTGAAGAATGCCCGCTGTCTGGGCCTTTTGGGGGTCGGCGCCCCACCGCTGCGCCAGGCGGACCGCCTCCCGCGCCACCTCCACCGAATGGTGGAACCGCTTCTCCCCCATGAGGGGGCGGAGGATGGCTTTGTATTCCTCAAGGCTGCGGTAATTCATCGTTTCCCCTCCTCCTTCTTTCCCGTGTAAAGGCCGTGCTCCCGGATATAGGCCTCCACCTTGTCGTCCAGCCAGCCGGGGGGCAGGGTGCCGTCGGCAATTCCCCGGCGGATCTGGGTGGAGGAGAGCTGGAGGGGAGGCAGGGTCAGCAGCCTGCACCGGTACCCCTCCCCTTCCAGCCGCCGGGCGTAGTCCTCCACCTGCTGCTGGATGGCCGGCTCCCGGCAGGCGGCACAGAGGGTTACCCGCTCCAGGATCTCCCGCCACCGCCGCCACTGATGGAAGGTGAGGAGCATATCGCTGCCCACAATGAGCACCAGCTCCCGTCCCGGCTCCCGGCGGCCCAGCTCCTCCACCGTGTCGATGGTGTAGCTGCGGCCCCGGCGGCGGATCTCCAGGTCGTCCACCTCCAGGAAGGGATGCCCCTCCGCCGCCAGCCGGCACATGGCCAGCCGGTGCTGGCTGGGGGCCAGGTCCGGGGACTCCTTGTGGGGCGGGGTCCAGGTGGGGATGAGCAGCACCCGCTCCAGGCCCATCTCGTCCCGGGCCGCCTGGGCCAGGCGGATATGTCCTTTGTGGATGGGGTTAAAGGTCCCCCCAAAGATGGCCAGCCTGCCGCTCACTGCCGCCACCTCAATCCAGCCGGATCACCGGCTTTTCCGGATTGGCCCGGTAGAGGACAAACCGGGTGCCGATCACCTGGACCACCTCCGCGCCGGCGGCCTGGGCCAGCTGCTGGGCAGTCTCCCGGGGGGAGGTGGGGCAGGTCTCCAGGGCCCGCAGCTTGATGAGCTCCCGGGCGGTGAGGGCGTCGCCGACGCTGGCGGCCAGCTCCGGCGTCACCCCGCTCTTTCCCACCTGCATGATGGTTTCCAAAGGATTGGCCAAGGCGCGCAGCCTGGCCCGTTGTTTACTGGTCAGCAATCCCGTTCAGCCTCCTGTTCAGTTGATCGTAGAGGAGCCGCAGGGCGGCCCCCCGATGGCTCACCGCGTCCTTTTCGGCGCCGGTCATCTGGGAATAGGTCTTGCCGTCCCGCACAAAGACGGGATCGTACCCAAAACCGTCCTCCCCCTTGGGCTCCCAGCCGATGGTCCCCTCGCAGGTCCCCTCGCACTGGATGGTCTCGCCCCCGGGAAGGATGCAGCAGATGGCCGAGACAAACCGGGCGGTCCGCTGCCCGTCGGGGACGTCCTTCAGCTCCCCCAGCAGCTTCTCCACCCGCTGGGCGTCGGTGGCATTCTCCCCCGCATACCGGGCGGAATACACCCCCGGCGCCCCGCCCAGGGCATCCACACAGAGGCCGGAATCGTCGGCCACGGTGGCAAGGCCGGTGGCGTCGTAGAGGGCCTTGGCCTTGAGATAGGCATTCTGGGCAAAGGTGGTGCCGGTTTCCTCCACCTCAAGCCCCGGGCAGACCTCCTCCTCGGAGCGGACGCGGATCCCCAGGGGCTCCAGAATCCGCCCGAACTCCCGCAGCTTTCCCTTGTTGTGGGTGGCCACAATCAGTTCCATCCTTCTTCCTCCTTCTCCTCATCCCCGGCAAAGAGGGCCTGGACAAACTCCTCCGGCACAAAGGGCCGCAGGTCCTCCAGCCCTTCCCCCACGCCGATAAACTTGATGGGGATCTGGAGGCTGTCCTTGATGGCGATGACCACCCCGCCCTTGGCGGTGCCGTCCAGCTTGGTGAGGACAATGCCGGTGATCCCCGCCGCCTCTTGGAAGAGGCGGGCCTGGTTCACTCCGTTCTGGCCGGTGGTGGCGTCCACCACCAGGAGGGTCTCCAGGTCGCAGCCCTCCGCCTCCCGGCTCACCACCCGGGCAATCTTCCCCAGCTCGTCCATCAGGTTCTTCTTGTTGTGCAGGCGGCCTGCCGTGTCGCAGATAATCAGATCCGCCCCGCGGGCCATGCCGGCATGGATGGTGTCAAAGACCACCGCCGCCGGGTCGGCCCCTTCCCCGTGCTTGATGAGGTCCACGCCGGCCCGGTCGGCCCACACCTGGAGCTGCTCGATGGCCGCCGCCCGGAAGGTATCCGCCGCCCCCAGGATCACCTTTTTCCCCTGGGAGACATAGTAGGAGGCCATCTTGCCGATGGTGGTGGTCTTGCCTACCCCGTTCACCCCGATCACCAGGACGATCGACGGCTTGGTGGAGAGGTGCATCTCCTCGCCCCCCTCCAGCATCCGGGAAACAATCTGCCGCAGCTCTCCCTTCACCTGGGCCGGGTCGGCGATGGCCTTCTCCTTGACGGCTGCCTTCAGCTCCTCCACAATCTTCTGGGAGGTGGCGACCCCCACGTCGGCCAGGATCAGAACCTCCTCGATCTCGTCAAAGAGCTCCTGGTCGATCTTTCCAAAGCTGGCGGCCACCTCTTCCTCCTGTCTCATTGGTTGGCGGGGCTACAGCCCCAGCTGTTTCTCAATCTCGGATACATCCAGCCGCAGCACCTTGGACACGCCCTCCTCCTGCATGGTCACCCCGTAGAGGACATCCGCCTCCTCCATGGTGCCCCGCCGGTGGGTGATGGCGATGAACTGGGTCTTGTCGGTCATCCGGCGCAGATAGCTGGCAAACTTGGTGACGTTTACATCGTCCAGCGCCGCCTCGATCTCGTCGATGAGGCAGAAGGGGGCGGGGCTCACCTTCAAAATGGCAAAGTAGATGGCGATGGCCACAAAGGCCTGTTCCCCGCCCGAAAGGGCGGACAGGTTCTTGATTACTTTGCCCGGCGGCTGGACGAAAATTTCAATGCCGCTCTCCAGCAGGTCGGAGGGATCGGTCAGCTCCAGACGGGCCCGCCCTCCCCCAAACAGATCCACAAATATCCGGCCAAACTGCTCGTTGATCCGGGCGAACTTCTCCCCGAAGATCCGCCGCATCTCCCCGGTCAGCCCGGCGATCATCTGGCCCAGCTCATTTTTGGAGGTTTCGATGTCTTCCATCTGCCCCTTCATAAACTGGTACCGCTGGGACACCTCCTCATATTCCTCAATGGCCGCCAGGTTCACGCTTCCCAGGCCCTTGATCCGGCCCCGCAGCTCCCCCAGGCGGCGGCGGGCCTCCCCCTCGTCGGGGATTGCTACCGCGCTGTCCTTCGCCTGGGCGGGGGTCATCTCGTATTCCTCCCACAGCTGGCCGCAGATGGTTTCCTGCTCCCCGGCCATGGTGGTCCGCCGCTCCTCCAGGCGGGCCAGCTCCCCGGCGGTCTTCTCCCGCAGGTCGCTCTGGGCCCGCTGGTCCTGGCGGAGCTGGGCGGTTCTGGCCTCCAGCTCCAGCCGGGCGGCAGCCGCCGCCTCGTTCTGGGCGGTGAGGGCGGCCGCCTGGGCGGTCTCCTTCTCCCGGCGGTCCCGGCGGGACACGATCTCCTCCTGGGTCCGCTGGATACCCTGGCGGTACTCTTCCCGCTGGGCAGCCAGCTCCTCCTGCCGGCGGCTGGCCCCCTCCCGCTGCTCCACCAGCAGGTCCAGGGACTGGCAGACCGCCTCCAGGTCCTTTTGGGCGCTCACCCGCTCCATCTGCAGGGCGGAGGCAGCCTGGCGCTCCTCCTCCTGCCGGGCGGCAAGGCCGGCCTGCTCCTGCTCCAGAGCGGCGGCCTCCTCCTCCAGCCGGGCCAGCTGGGCCGACAGGTTCTCCCGCAGCTGGCCGGCGGTCAGGTTCTGCTCCCGCAGGCTCCGGAGCTTCTCCTGGAGCTGCTGGTACTCCGCCTGGGCCCGGTCATGGAGCTCCTGGGCATCCCGGCGGCGTCCCTCCAGGCGGCGCAGCTCGCTCTGGGCCTGGAGCAGGTCCTCCCGGGCCGACCGGGTCTCCCCGTCGATCCCCTCCAGTGCCGCCTGCAGGGCCTGGATTTCCTTGGTCTCCCCCTGGATCTTCTCCTCCACCTGGCGGGACCGGGCGGCAAACTCCTCCGCCTGGCGGCGCAGCCGCTCAATCTCCCCCCGGCGCCCCAGGATGCCGGCGCTCTTGGCCAGGTAGCCGCCGGTCATCGAGCCGCCGGCGTTCATCACCTGGCCGTCCAGGGTGACAATCTTGAACTTGTGGCCGCAGGCCTTGGCCATCTCTACCGCCAGGTCCAGGTTCTCGGCGATCACCGTCCGCCCCAGCAGCCACTGGACCACCCCCCGGTACCGGTCGTCGCACTGGACCAGGTCACAGGCCACCCCCACATAGCCGGGGCGGCGCTGGGCGTCGGCACTGTTCATCCGGCTGCCCTTTACCGCGGTAAGGGGCAGGAAGGTGGCCCGCCCCGCCTTGGCCTGGGAAAGGAGGGCGATGGCCCGCTTGGCGGCGGACTCGTCCTCCACCACAAGGTTCTGCATGGCTCCTCCCAGGGCCACCTCAATGGCGGTGGCATACTCCCCCTGGGTGGACAGGAGGGTGGAAACCGGGCCCAAAATCCCCCGGAGCGCCCCTTCCCGGGCCTTGCCCATCACAAACTTGACGCTGCCCCCCATGCCCTCCATGTTCTTCTCCATATCGGCCAGCAGCTGGGCCCGCTGGAGACGCTGCCCGCCCTGGCTGTCGTAGCCCTGCTGTTCCTGGAGAAGGGCAGCCTGACGATGCTGGCGGGACTGGAGCTTCATCTCGTAGCCGGCCCGGGCGTTCTGGAGGGAGGTGATCCGTTCCTCCAACTGGGATGCCAGCCCCTTGGCGGTTTCCTGCTCCCGGTCGATCTGGGCCAGGGTCTCGTCCCGCAGGCGGAAGGACTCCTGGAACTGGTCGATCCGGCCGGCGGCGTCCTCCATCAGGGCGGCGGCCGAGGCGCTTTCCAGCTCCGCCTGGGCCATGCTGCGGCGCAGCTGTTCCCCCTGCCCCCGGCGGGCCTGCGCCTGGAGACGGACCTCCTCCAGGCGCAGGCGGGTCTCCTCCTGGCGGGCGGCGCCTTGGGCCAGGGCCTCGTCCGCCTGGGCCAGAGCCTCTTCCTGTTCCCCCTTGCGGGCGGAAAGCTGGGCAATCTTCTCCTCCAGCTGGCTGCCGCTCAGGTCGGCCTGGGCCATCTCCCCCTCGATCCGGCGGATGTTTTCCTCGCTGTGGCGGATGTCCCCCTCCATGACGGCGATCTCCGCTTCTGCATGGGAGGCGCTCTCCTCCAGAGAACGGATCTGCCCCCGGCGCTGGTCGATCTCCACCGCCGTCCTCTGCATCTCCTGGGCCGCCTGGGCCAGCTCTTCGTCCATCCGGTCGATGCGGCTCTGGATGGCGTCCCGGTCGTTTTGGCAGATGAGGATCTTGTCCTCCTGCTCCCGCAGGCGGGCGGCCAGCTCCTCCAGGGAGCGGCTCCAGAGGGAGACCTCCAGCACCCGCTTCTCCCCCGACAGGGAGAGAAACTCCTTGGCCTTCTGGCTCTGGAGGCGCAGGGGCTCCACCCGGCCCTCCAGCTCGCCCAAAATGTCCCGCAGGCGGACCAGATTCTCCTCCGCGGCGGCCAGGCGGCGCTCCGCCTCCCCTTTGCGCAGGCGGAACTTGGCGATGCCCGCCGCCTCCTCAAAGATTTCCCGCCGCTGGGCGCTCTTGGCGCTGACAATCTCGGCAATCTTTCCCTGGCCGATGACCGAATACCCGTCCCGGCTCAGGCCGGTATCCAGAAACAGCTCGGTGACATCCCGCAGGCGGACCACCTTGTTGTTGATCTTGTACTCGCTCTCCCCGCTGCGGTACAGCTTGCGGGAGACCACCACCTCGTTCTCCTGGATGGGGAGGCTGCGGTCGCTGTTGTCGATGGTGAGGGAGACGCTGGCAAAGCCCTGGGCTTTCCGCTTCTGGGTACCGCCAAAGATGACGTCCTCCATCTTGGACCCACGCAGCACCTTGCTGGACTGCTCGCCGAACACCCAGCGCACCCCGTCGCTGATGTTGCTCTTCCCGCTGCCGTTGGGGCCCACAATGGCGGTGATCCCGTCGTCAAAGGTGAGCTTGGTACGGTCCGGGAAGGACTTGAAGCCCTGCAGTTCAATGGCTCGCAGCCGCATCGCCGTCTTCCTCCTTTCCTAGTCGTCCTCCGGCGCCAGCCGGGCCAGGTCCTCCTGGGTCAGCCGCCAAACGGTCCACTCCTCCATGGGCGCCGCCCCCAGGGAACGGTAAAACCGGTTGCCGGTCTCGTTCTCATCCAGGCACCACCACTCCATCCGGCCGCAGCCCCGCTCCCGGGCAATCCGGGCCAGGCGGACCATCAGCGCCCGGCCGTATCCCCGGCCCCGGTACTCCGGGAGGATGTACAGGTCCTCCAGATACAGGCCCGCTCTCCCCAGAAAGGTGGAGAAATTGTGGAAAAAGAGGGCGAACCCAATCTCCTTCCCCTCCACCATGGGAAAGACCACCTCGGCCTTTCTCCGGCGGAAAAGCCACTCCTCCAGCACCTCCTGGGTGGCGGTCACCTGGTCCAGCAGCCCTTCGTACTGGGCAAGCTCCCGGATAAAGCGCAGGATGAGGGGAATATCCTGTTCCTGGGCCATGCGGATGGTAAGGGATGGTTGGGTCACGGTGTGTCCTCCTTTTTGGGATCGGTTTGGGCGGGTCGTACCCGCAGCTGGCGGCCTTCCAGGGCCGGGTCTTCTTCCAGGACAAAGGGATAGCCCCTGGCGGCCAAAAACGCCTTCCAGATCCCTTTCTGCCCGCCCAGGCAGGACCGGGCGGCGGGGGCCACCTGGATCACCACCGGCCCCGGGGCGATGCCTGCCGCCTGGGCCGCGGCCAGGGCGTCCTCCGCCAAGAGGCGGCCCCGGCACAGCTCCCCCAGGGCGGGATGGTAACAGCCGCCGGTCATCCTCTTCTCCACCTGGGGGGAAGCGTGGAGGCCCAGCCGCAGCACCGGAATGCCCGCCTGGTCAAAGAGGCGCAGCAGCGCCGCGCACAGGGGGATCGTCTCCTCCAGGCCGGGAGGCTGGTAGAGGCCCTCCCGGCGCGCCTGGTCCAGCCGGGTTCCCTCCAGCACCACCGTGGGATAGATCCGCACCCCCTGGGGTCCCAGGGCAATCAGCCGCCGGGCGGTTTCCATCGCCCCCTGGGGGCTGTCCCCCCACAGGCCGGTCATCATCTGGAGCCCCAGAGAGAACCCGCCCCTCCGGATGGCCCCGGCGGCCGCCTCCACCTGGGCGGCGGTGTGGCCCCGGCCGTTGCGGCGGAGGACCTGGTCGTCCATGCTCTGGGCGCCCAGCTCGATGGCAGTCACCCGATAAAAGCGTAAAATCTCCAGCACCTCGCCGCTGATGGCGTCGGGGCGGGTGGAGATTCGGATGCCGTCGGCCCGGCCCGGCCCCACAAAGGGGGCGGCGGCCTCCAGCAGCTGGAGCATCTGGGGGCGGGGGATGGCGGTGAAGCTGCCGCCAAAGAAGGCGATCTCCATCCGCTGGTAGCGGCGCCGGTTCTCCAGGCCCCGGCGGCACCCCTCCGCCACCTGCTGAGGGGTAGGGGCCCCTTCCCGGCCGGAGATGCTCTCCTGGTCACAGAAGCTGCACCGGTGGGGGCAGCCCAGATGGGGGACAAAAAAGGCGATGTTGGCGGTTCTCATCCTTCGCCCATCAG
The DNA here is from genome assembly GCA_904387055.1 of Candidatus Heteroruminococcus faecigallinarum. Lineage (GTDB taxonomy): Bacteria > Bacillota > Clostridia > Oscillospirales > Ruminococcaceae > Heteroruminococcus > Heteroruminococcus faecigallinarum. The sequence continues at coordinate 11,054 of CAJFKV010000006.1, forward strand.
CTGGAGCGCCTCCTTGGCGGCCATCTGCTCCGCGTTCTTCTTGCTGCTGCCGGTTCCCCGGCCAATCACGTTGCTGTTCAGGTGGACCTCCACCGAGAACTGCTTGCAGTGGTCCGGGCCGCTTTCTCCCACCAGCACATAGGCGAGCTTCTCCTCCGGATTCTGCTGCACAATCTCCTGCAGGATGGTCTTGTAGTCCCGGAAGGGGGGCTGCTCCTCCGGGTCGGTCAGGAACTGCTCCACATGGGGCAACAGGAACCGGCGCGCCTGGTCCAGCCCTCCGTCCAGATAGATGGCGGCAATCACCGCCTCCATGGCGTCCGACACGATGGAGGGCCGCTGGCGGCCGCCGGTGTGCTCCTCGCCGCGGCCCAGGCGGATCTCCTGGGCCAGACCGATGTGGGAGGCGATCTGGAACAGGCCCTTCTCGCAGACGATGGAGGCCCGCAGCTTGGTCAAATCCCCTTCCGCCATGTGGAAGCGGTGAAACAGATAGTCCGACACCACAATCGACAGCACGGCATCCCCCAAAAACTCCAGCCGCTCGTTGTTGGGGATGGGGGTTTTGGACTCGTTGGCATAGGACGAGTGGGTCAGAGCCGTCTCCAGCAGCCCTCGATCCCGAAACCGATACCCGATTCTCTCTTCAAACTCCAAGAGGATTCCTCCTTTGCTCCCAGGGCTGGCCCGTTTAATGCTGGGGGGCCTCTTTCGTCCGGTGTTTGTACTCCTCCAGGGCCGCCTGGGTCTTGGCGATGACGTCGTTGTCACACATGAGCACCGCCTGCCGGATGGCGTTCTTCATCGCCTTGCCGTTGGAGTTTCCGTGGGCCTTGATGACCGGCTTGCGGGTGCCCAGGAGCGGCGCACCCCCGTACTCGGTGGCGTCCATCTTCTTTTTGAACTGGGCCACCTTGCCCCGGACCGCCAGGTACCCCAGCTTCCCCGCGGTGGAGCTTTGGAAGATCTCCTTCAGCTCCCCCGAGAAGAACTTGGCCACCCCTTCGGTCAGCTTCAGCATCACGTTGCCGGTAAACCCGTCGGCCACCGCCACGTCGCAGGCGCCCAGGGGCACCTCCCGGGCCTCCACATTCCCCACAAAGGAAATGGGGGAGGCCGCCAGCAGCTGATGGGCCTGGACATACAGGTCGGTGCCCTTCGTCTCCTCCGAGCCGATGTTCACCAGCCCCACCCGGGGCTCCTTGACGCCCGCCACCTGCTCCATGTAGGCGGCGCCCATGATTCCGAACTGCTGGAGCATCTCCGGGCGGCAGTCGTGGTTGGCCCCGCTGTCCAGCAGGAGGAAGCTTCCCCCCACACAGGGGATCTGGGTGGCCAGGGCCACCCGCTTGATGCCCGGCAGCCGCTTGATGAGGAAGGTCCCTCCCACCACCAGGGCGCCGGTGCTCCCGGCGGAGACAACGGCATCCCCCTCCCCCTCGGCCAGCAGCTGGAAGGCCCGGGACATGGAGCAGCCTTCGTATTCCTTCAGCAGGGAAACCGGCTCCGCCTCCACCGGGATGGTCCGCTCGGTATGCACCAGGCGCATCCCCTCCAGGGAGATCTTGTTGGCGTCGGCAACTGCCCGCATGGAATCCTCGTTGCCTGTGAGGATCACCTGCACGCCGTACTCGTCAATGGCCATACGGGCCCCTTGCAGCACCGACAGGGGGGCGTTGTCCCCTCCGAAGGCGTCGATAATAATGGTTCTCGCCACAGTTTATTCCTCCTTTTCCAGCACCGCCCGCAGGCTGTCCACCGCCCGCTGGGCAATCTGGGCATACCGCTGGCGCTTGTCCCGGATGGGCTTGTCCAGGGGCGGCAAGATCCCCATATTGCTGCCCATGGGCTGAAAGTTGACCACAGTGGGGTCGCTGATATAGGCGGCCAGGGCGCCCAGCATCGTCTCCCGGGGGAGGATGAGGGGCGGGCGGCCGGCCAGGCGGCGGGCCATGTTCTTCCCCGCCAGAATGCCGCAGGCGGCCGACTCGATATATCCCTCCACCCCGGTAATCTGCCCGGCAAAGGCGATGGGCCGCCCGTCCCGCAGGAAACAGGTGGGCTCCAGCAGCCGGGGGGAATCGATGAAGGTGTTCCGGTGCATTACCCCATAGCGGACAAACTCCGCCTGCTCCAGGCCGGGGATGAGGGAGAAGATTCGCTTCTGCTCGCCGAACTTCAGGTTGGTCTGGAAGCCCACCATGTTGTACAGGGAGCCTTCGGCGTTCTCCCGGCGCAGCTGGACCACCGCCCAGGGGCGGTGGCCGGTGCGGGGATCCCGCAGGCCCACCGGCTTGAGGGGGCCGTACCGGATGGCGTCCTCCCCCCGCTTGGCCAGCACCTCGATGGGCATGCACCCCTCGTACACCTGGGGGGAGGCCTGGTCAAAGTTGTGGAGGGGAGCGGTCTCCCCGTGGATCAGCTCCTGGTAAAAGGCCTCGTATTCCGCCTTGCTCATGGGGCAGTTGATGTAATCCGCCTCCCCCCGGTCGTACCGGGCGGCGTAGAAGATCTTCTCCTGGTCCAGGGAGGCGGCGGTGACGATGGGCGCCGCCGCGTCAAAAAAGCTGAGCCCCTTGCCGCCGCAGAGGGTCTCGATCTCCCGGGTAAAGGCCTGGGAGGTGAGGGGGCCGGTGGCAAGAATAACCGGCCCTTGGGGGAGCCGGGTCACCTCCCCTTCCTCCACCTGGATGAGGGGATGGGAACGGATTTTGCCGGTGACCTCGTCGGAAAAGGCCCGCCGGTCCACCGCCAGGGCCCCTCCCGCCGAGACGGCCGTCCGGGCAGCCGCCTCCATGGTGACCGACCCCAGCATCCGCATCTCCTCCTTCAGCAGCCCGGCGGCCGACTCCAGCCGCATGGCCTTGAGGGAATTGGAACAGACCAGCTCGGCAAAGCCGGGGTAGGTGTGGGCAGGAGAGTACTTTTCCGGCTTCATCTCCCGCAGGAGAACCGGCACCCCCGCCTGCGCCAGGGCCCAGGCCGCTTCGCAGCCGGCCAGGCCGGCGCCCACAACGGTAACCTGAGGGGTCATTCCTCTCCCCCTCCCGTCTTTTCGTAGCCGCAGCCCGGCTTCAGGCAGTGGACCCGACGCAGGCGGCCGGTGGTCCGGAAGAGGGTGGAGCCGCAGTCGGGGCAGGTCTCGGTGAGGGGCACATCCCAGGTGACAAAGTCGCAGTTGGGATAGTTCTCACAGCCATAGAAGGTCTTGCCGGTTTTGGATTTCTTGGTGAGGACCTTCCCTCCGCACAGGGGGCAGATCCCTCCCGACTCTTTCACCAGCTTCTTGGTGTTCTTGCACTCGGGGAAGCCGGGGCAGGCCAAAAACTTGCCGAACCGGCCGGTCTTGATGACCATCTTCCGGCCGCACAGCTCGCAGACCACGTCGGTCTCCTCATCGGGGATCTTGATCCGCTTGCCGTCCATCTCGGTCTCAGCCTTTTCCAGCGTCTTGGAAAACCCGGCGTAGAAGCTCTCCAGCAGGTCGTGCCAGTCCTCCCGGCCCTCCTCCACCTTGTCCAGGTCGCTCTCCATATGGGCGGTGAAGTCCACATTCACAATCTCGGCGAAGTGATCCTCCATCAGCTTGGTGGTCACCTCCCCCAGAGCGGTGGGCTTGAGGGCCTTCCCCTCCCGCTCCACATAGCCACGGGCCAGGATGGTGGTGATGGTGGGGGCGTAGGTGGAGGGGCGGCCGATGCCGTTCTCCTCCAGGGTCTTGATGAGGGACGCCTCGGTGTAGCGGGGCGGCGGCTGGGTGAAGTGCTGGTTGGGGGTGACGCTCACCCGCTCCAGGGGATCTCGCTCCTTCAGCGGCGGCAGAGCGTTGGCATTTTCCTCCTCGTCCTCCCGGCTCTCCTCATACAGGACGGTAAACCCGTCGAACTTCACCGTGAACCCGGACGCCTTGAACCCGTAGGGGCCCGCCTCAATGTCGGCGGAAACGGTGTCATAGAGGGCGTTGGCCATCTGGCTGGCGATAAACCGCTGCCAGATCAGCTGGTAGAGCTTGAACTGGTCGCTGGTGAGGCTGGCCTTGACCCGGTCGGGGGTCAGCTCGGCAATGGAGGGGCGGATGGCCTCATGGGCATCCTGGGCACTGGCCTTGGACTTGTAGACCCGGGGGGAAGGCGGCAGATATTCCTGGCCGTAGGTGGCCTGCACATAGTCGGCCGCTTCCTTCTGGGCCTCGGCGGAGATGCGCAGGGAGTCGGTCCGCATATAGGTGATGAGACCCACTGCTCCGTACCCGGCCAGCTCCACGCCTTCGTACAGCTCCTGGGCGGCCTTCATGGTCCGCCGGGACTGGAAGCCCAGCCGCCGGGAGGCCTCCTGCTGGAGGGTGGAGGTGGTAAAGGGGGGCGCCGGCGCCTTCTTGCGCACGCCGGTTTTCACCTTTCCCACCTGGAAGGAGCAGGCGTCCAGGTCGGCCATGATGGCCTGGGCCTCTTCCCCGTTCTTGATCTCCACCTTGGCGCCGTCCCTGGTGTTCAGCTTGGCCGGGAAGGTGCGGGGGCTGTCGCCGGTCTTGAGGACCGCGTCCACCGTCCAGTATTCCTCCGGCTGGAAGGCCCGGATCTCCTCCTCCCGGTCCACCACCAGCCGCTCCGCCACCGACTGGACCCGCCCGGCGGACAGGCCCTTGCGGACCTTTTTCCACAGGAAGGGGCTGATCTTGTAGCCCACAATCCGGTCCAGGATCCGGCGGGCCTGCTGGGCGTTCACCAGGTTCTGGTCGATGGAGCGGATGTTGGCCATGCCGGCCTGCACACCGCTCTTGGTGATCTCGTTGAAGGTGACCCGGTTGCGGTCCTGGAGATCCAGGCCCAGCTTCTGGGCCAGGTGCCAGGAGATGGCCTCCCCTTCCCGGTCCGGGTCGGTGGCCAGGTACACCCGCTGGCTGTTCTTGGCATAGGTGACCAGGCTCTTCACCAGGGCCTCCTTGCCGGCGATATCCTGGTAGTGGGGCTCAAAGCGGTTCTCCACGTCTACGCCCAGCTTGCTCTTGGGCAGGTCCCGGATGTGGCCCATGGAGGCCACCACCTCAAAGCCATCGCCCAGGTACTTCTTGATGGTCTTGGCCTTGGCAGGGGACTCCACAATCACCAGCTGATACTCCAGCCCCTTGGGCAGCTTGGGAAGGGCGGGGGCCTCCGGCGTTTTGGAGGCGGTTTTCCGGGTGGTGGTTTTGGTGGATTTTGCTGTTTTGGCCGCGGTTTTCTTGGGTGTGTCCTCCCCCTCGGCCTCCGCCGCCTTGGCCGTCTTTTTGGCAGGGGTCTTCTTGGCGGCCGTTTTCTTGGCCGCCGGCTTGGCGGCGGTCTTTTTGGTGGCGGTCTTCTTGGTCTTGGCGGCTGGGGCAGGCTGGGGCGCCTCGTCCGGGGGGACGGGGTCCAGGCCGGACGGCTCCAGGACCGGCTGTTCCAGATCGGTTACCTTCTTCGGCATTTGGTTTCTCCATTCCGCCGCTTTGCACCGGCGATCACATTTCTACGGAAGGGGAAGGGCCTGCAAAGGGAAATTTGGTGGGTGGCCCTCCCTCACGGGATGCTGTACCGCTTGCCCGGATGGGCGGCGGCCAGGCCTTCTATTTCCAGCTGGGTCAGCGCCGACAGGACCTCCCTGGCCGGCAGCTGCGCGCGGTTCATCAATTCTTGAACGGACAGGGGCTCCTCCTCCAGGGCCTGGTACACGGCCCGCTGGCCGGAGGAAAGGGTGAGGGGCGGCGGCGCTTTCTCCCTGGCCGCCGGAGGGGGAGAGGACTCCTTGGAGGGGACTTTCTCTCCTCTGGGGGCGGCGGAAGGCCCGGTGCGCCGGGTTTTTTCCTGCTCCTCCAATTGATCCAGCAGCCGACTGTCCTCCAGCTCCTGGCATCGCTCGATGAGGATTCTATCCGGATACTGCTCCAGATATTCTTCCAGAATGTCCCGGGCGGTGGCGGCCGGGATCGCCCCCTGACTCAGCAGCCAGTGGGGCGCGGCCGACCCGGGGCTGAAGATGCTCCCCGGCACCGCGAACACATCCCGCCCCTGAGCTGCCGCCAAACCGGCGGTAATGAGGGAGCCGCTGTGGCGGTTTCCCTCCACCACCACGACCCCCAGGGCGAGGCCGGAGAGGATCCGGTTGCGGCAGGGGAAGTTGCCGGAAAGGGGCTGGGTTCCAGGGGGATACTCGGTCACCAGGGCCCCGGTGGCGGCGATCATCCGCCGCATCTCCTCCCGGCCGGAGGGGTAGTCCACATCCAGGCCGCAGCCCAGCACCGCGACCGTTTTTCCCCGGGCGCGCAGGGCCCCCAGGTGGGCGGCCGCGTCAATGCCGGCGGCAAACCCGCTTACCACCACCGCTCCCGCCTGGGCCAGCTGCTGGGCCAAATGGCCGGCGGCCTCCCGGCCGTAGTCGCTGCACCGGCGGGACCCCACGATGCTGATAGCCGCCTCGTTGTCAATCTCCCCCAGCTCCCCCTGGACATACAGCACCAGGGGCGGCTGCTGAATATGGCGCAGCCGGAGGGGATAGGCCCGGTCGTCCGGGGTCAGGATCCCATACCCCCGTTCCCGGCAGAGGGAGGCAATCCGGCCGGCCTCGGCCTCCACCTTGGGAACAAGACGATGGATCTCCCCCAGGGTCAGCTTGCCGTCCTCCCGCAGCTGGCGGGAGGAACGTCCCCACAGCTCCCCCGGGTGGCCGTAAAAGGCCAGTATTTCCTCCCCGCGGCGGGAGGCTGGTCCAAAGATCTGCTGAAACCAGATCCAGAGAGCGGCGCCGGTCATAAACATCCCTCCGTTTTTCTGCAAAACCAGGATGAGGTCAGCGGCTCTGGACAAGCTCCCACATGAGGATACAGCCTGCCACCGCCGCATTCAGGGACTGGCCCGGCCGGGCCATGGGAATGATAATGGAACGGCTGCACCGGCGGATAATCTCCTCCGGCAGGCCGTTTCCTTCGTTGCCGATCACCACCGCAGCTTTCTGCCCAAAGGGGGTCTCCCCCACCGGGCGGGCCTCGGGGGTGAGGGCCGCCGCACACAGGTCAAAGCCTTCCTCCTTCAGCTGGTCCATCACCGGCTCCAGCTGGGGAGCCACCATTACCAGCTGGTGAAAGACCCCGCCCATGGTGGCCCGCAGCACCTTGGGGCTGGTGATCTCGGGACAATCGGCGGAAAGGATTACGCCGTCGATCCCCAGACCATCGGCCGTCCGCAGGATGGTCCCCACGTTGCCGGGGTCCTGAAGGCCGCACAGAAGAACAAGGCGGCGCGCATCTTTTATTTTAGAGAGTTGTGGACGGTTGTCAAGTGCCCGGCAGACACAAAACACCCCCTGGGGGGTCTGCGTATCCCCCAGGCGGGCGGCCATTGCGTCGGAGATGAGGCGGCATTTTTCCGCCCGCCGGGCCAGCAGGGCTGCCTCCTTGGGATGCTTCTCCGCAAAGCTCTCGCTTTGATAGACCGCCTCCACCTTCACCGGGGAGGCGGCCGCCTCCATGCAGATGCGCAGCCCCTCGGCCACAAAGAGGCCCTCCTCCCGGCGGGCCCGGCGGGAGGAGAGAAGACGGGCGATCTGCTTCAGCTCCGGGTTTTCTTTGGACGATAGAACCATGGCTGCCTCCCTGATGAACAGATGGGTTGTGGTATGAAAAGACGCCCGAGTCAGATTTCCCGACGCGGGCGCCGATAGGCGATGTGAACTAGAGGGCAGCCTTGGCCTTCTCCACCAGAGCGGTGAAGGCGGCGGCGTCGTTGATGGCGATCTCGGAGAGCATCTTCCGGTTGAGATCGATGCCGGCCTTCTTCAGTCCGTTCATGAAGGTGGAGTAGTTGACGCCGTTGAGCTTGCAGGCGGCGGAAATCCGGGTGATCCACAGGCGGCGGAAGTCACGCTTCTTCTGCTTTCTGCCGATGTAGGCATAGTTGCCGGACTTCATCACGGCCTCTTTGGCCATTTTAAAATGCTTGCTCTTGGCACCAAAGTATCCCTTGGCAAGCTTGAGAACCTTCTTTCTTCTTTTGCGGGTCATCATTGCGCCCTTAATACGAGCCATATCTAGTTACCTCCATTTTGGGTGATTTTCAATTCCTGCGCGTCACGAGCGAAGATTACTTGTAGGGGATCATCAGCTTGATGGCGCCCATGTTGGTCTTGTCGGCATAGGTACCCTTGCGGAGGCCTCTCTTGCGCTTGGTGTCCTTCTTGTTCAGAATGTGGGACTTGAAAGCATGCGCTCTCTTGACCTTGCCGGTCTTGGTGAGATTGAAGCGCTTTTTGGCTCCGGAATGAGTTTTGAGCTTAGGCATCGTTACAATTCCTCCTACTTGTCCTTACTTGGCTGCCTTGGGAGACAGGAACATGGTCATGCTGCGGCCTTCCAGCTTGGGGAGTTTTTCCACATTGGAAAACTCGGCGCAGGCGTCGGCAAACCGCTGCATCGTCCCGGTGCCCAGCTGGGCATGGGCCATCTCCCGCCCCCGGAAGCGGATCGAGACCTTGACCTTGTTTCCGCTGCTCAGGAACTTGCGGGCGTGGTTCACCTTGGTTTCAAAATCGTGGACATCGATGTTGAGGGAGAGGCGAATCTCCTTGATCTCGATGACCCTCTGGTTCTTTTTGGCTTCCTTCTCCCGCTTGGCCTGCTCGAACCGATACTTGCCGTAGTCCATAATGCGGCAGACCGGCGGCGTGGCCTGGGGGGCGATCTTGACCAAATCCAGGTTCTTTTCAATGGCCAGCTTCATCGCGTCCCGAGAGGACATGACGCCCAGCTGAGAACCATCCTCGCCAACCAGACGGATTTCCTTATCCCTGATTTCCTCGTTGATTGCAAGCTCCTTTGTTGCGATGGCGGAACACCTCCAAAGTCTAAGATAAAATCACAAAGCGCAGACAGTTCCCCATCCGCGCTCAACATTCTTCAGGCCGCGCCAGCTTCCCGGCGATACCCTATTGACCCGGCACCGCTCTGGCGGGCAGGTGAGAACGGACAGAACAGTTCTACTTTGTTTTACCAGCCTATCTTATCACCCCCGCCCCCCCTTGTCAAGAGGGGACAGGGGATAAATTTTTCGGCTGTCACGGGATAGGGATGGCCCTGTCCTCCTCAAAGGAGTACAGAACCCTCTCCTTCACCGGCATTCCCAGCATCCGCTCCAGCACCCGGCCGTAGATGGCCAGCTGGGGGGCGTACCGGGCAATCAGCTGGGGGCCGGTTTTTCCCCGGTCTGTCTTGTAGTCCACCACCACGGCGCCGTCCTCCTCCACAAAGACACAGTCGGCCACCCCCTGGATCACGGTGGACTCCCCCGGCGGCAGAGGATAATAGGGGGCCAGGATGGCCTCGTCCCCCTCGCACAGGAACCGCAGCTCCCGGTACACCTCCTTGGCGGCAAAGATCCGCCCGGCCAGGGAGGAGGAGAAGAACCGGCGCAGCTTCTCCGGATCGATGGCCGCCCCCTCCTGGGGGGTAAAGTATCCCCGGGAGGTGAGCCGGCGGATCTCCTCCTCCGGGTCCCGGGACGCCCGCTCATAATCGGCAAACTGCATAAACCGGTGGAGCACCGTCCCCTTCTCCGCCCCGGTGAGGCCCTGCTCCTGGAGGAACCCGGGCCGGGGGGCGTAGGCAAAGGCCCGTTCCCCTTTGGCAATCTCCGACACGGCCAGCTTGGAGGGCAGACGGGTGGCTTCCAGGTAAGGATACCGCCAGGCCAGCCGGCGGCCCAGCGCCTCCACCGCCGCCGGGTCCGGCTCCGGGGCGGGGGGGGCTTCCTCCCGGCGAGGGGCCGGCAGCGCCTCCTCCCCGATGACCCGGCAGAGGAAGCCCTCCCCCTGGCTGGGGCGGATCTGGCAATCCACCCCGCCCAGCCGGCGCAGGGGCTCGCCGCCCTCCAGGTGCAGGGCGGCGGCCACCATCCAGCGGAAGGGGGAGGTTGCCGCCCCCACCACCCAGGGGGACAGCCGCCCCCCCTCGTCCAGGGGATAGGCATAGGAGGCCAGCTTCTTCTCCAGCCCCTCCTTCCCTCTCCCCACCAGGAAGAGCCGCTCCTTGGCCCGGGTGAGGGCCACATACAAAACCCGCATCTCCTCCGACAGGGTGCTCTTGTTCTCGGCCACCTTGACCGCTTCCATGGGGAGGGTGGAAAACTGGATTCCCCGCTCCCGCTCCCGGCGCATGCAGGCAAACCCCAGCTGGCTGTGGAGCAGGGTGTTCCGGCGCAGGTCGACCTTGTTGAACTCCCGCGCCCCGTCGGCCAGGATCACCACCGGGAACTCCAGCCCCTTGGAGGCGTGGATGCTCATCAGCTGGACCGCGTCCTCCGCCGGCAGGGTGGCGGCCGGCAGATCCTCCCCCTGTTCCTCCAGGAGGGCCAGCTTCCGCACCGCGCCGCTTACCCCCTGCCAGCCCCGGCTCTCCCAGCCGGCGATCTCGTCGGCCAGGAGGCGGAGGTTGGCCAGGCGGGTCTCCCCAAACTCCATGGCCCGCACCACCGGCAGATACCCGGTGGCGTCGTAGAGACGGAAGACCATCTCCTGGGCGGTGTGGACCGCCGCCTCCCGCCGCAGATCCTCCAGCAGGCGGAGGAACCGGGCGCAGTCCTCCCCTGCCTCCTCCTGGGCCGCCTCCCGCAGGCAGAGCAGCAGGGCCCGGTCCCGCCGGCCCCGGCGGATCTGGGCAATCCGGTCGGCGGAAAAGCCCACCATGGGGGAGAGCAGCAGGTGAAACAGCTCCAGGTCCAGCAGGGGGTTGTCCAGGACCTTCAGGAAGGAGAGGACCGGAGTGACCTCCGGCGCGGAGAGAAGCCCTCCCTCGCTGTTGGCCCAGGCGGGGATGCCCCGGGCCTTGAAGGCATCCAGATATTCCTCCGCCCGGGCCTTGAAGGAACGCATCAGGACACAGATGTCCCCCGGCTTCACCGGGCGCTGCTCCCCCTCCCGGCCCACCGGCGTCCCCTCCCGAAGGAGCTTCTCCGCCAGGGCGGCCACATAGTCCGCCTCCGGGGGGGCCTGGGCGGTGAGGAGGTGCAGCTGGACCGGCGCCTCCCCCTCTTCCAGGGGGGGATACTGGGCCGCCGCCTGGAGCCGCTCCTCTTCCCCGTAATCCACCTCCCCCACCGCGGGGCTCATCACCATTTCAAACAGCTGGTTGACAAAGGAGGTGATCTCCCGCCGGCTGCGGAAGTTTTTCCCCAGGATCACCTTGGCGGGAAAGTGGGTCCCGTCGTAGGGATGGGCCTCCCGTTGGCGGCGGAGGAAGATCCCCGGCATGGCCTGCCGGAACCGGTAGATGCTCTGCTTCACGTCCCCCACCAGGAAGAGGTTCTCCTCCTGCCGGGAGATGGCCCGGAAGATGGTCTCCTGGGCGTCGTTGGTGTCCTGGAACTCGTCCACCAGCACCTCTTCGTACCGGTCGGCAGCGGCCAGGGCCGCCGGGGTCCGGCGCCACCGGCCGTCCTCTCCCTTTTCCCACAGAAGGCGAAGGGCAAAATGTTCCAGGTCGGAAAAATCCACCAGCCCCCGGGCCTCCTTCCTGGCCTGCAGCACCTGGTCAAACTGCCGCACCACCTGGAACAGCTGCCCCACCAGGGGGCGCAGGTCCTCCATGTCCTCCCGGTGCTGGGCGACCGTGGTGCAGAAGCGGCGTTCCTTCAGCTCCTTGGCCATTCCCTTCACCTGCTCCCGGAGTCCCTTGACCAGCTCCTGCTTCTCCTTCTGGTCGTAGCCCCGCAGCACCTTCAGCTTGGCAAATTCCGTCCCCTGCACCGCCGCCACAAAGCCGTCCCAGTCCTCCCGGTCCAGGCAGTCCTGCCAGGCGAGGAGCAGCTCCCGGTCGCTGCGGAAAGCAGGGCCGTAGGCCCCTTCCATGGCCTCGTCCCCCTCCATCTCCTCCAGGGCCCGCTCCACCGCCGACCGGGCGAAGGCCACCCCTTCCCGGGCATAGTCCCACAGCTGCCGTCCCCACACCGATTCCAGGGGGGGAATCGCCGGGTCGTAGAGGGCATATTTCTCCTCCAGCCACTCCTCATAAAAGGCATGGGACCGAAGGAAGCCGTAGAACCGCAGCACCGTCTCCTCCATCCGCCGGTCCCCGCGGGTGTTGGACACCAGCTCCACCAGCCGGAGGAAATCCTCCTCCCCCCTTCCGTAGAAGGCGGCCAGGGTTTCCTCCACCGCATCCGCCTGGAGGATCTTCAGCTCCTGGTCGTCGGCAATGCGGAAATCCGGATTGATTCCCAGGAGATGGAAATTCTGCCGTACCAGCTCCTGGCAGAAGGCGTGGATGGTGCTGATGTTGGCCTGCTCCAGGAGCAGCTGCTGCCGCTGGAGGCGGCTGTCCGCCGGGTGCTCCTCGATCAGCTCCCACAGCTTCTGGGTGATCCGCTGGCGCATCTCCGCCGCCGCCGCCCGGGAAAAGGTGACCACCAGCAGGCGGTCCGCGTCCACAGGGTGGACAGGGTCGGTGATCCGGCCGATCACCCGCTGGGTAAGGACGGCGGTCTTGCCGCTGCCCGCCGCCGCCGAGACCAGAAGGCTTCCCCCTCTGGCCTCAATGGTGCTGCGTTGTTCCGGCGTCCAGACGACCCCCATCCTCATCCTCTCCTTCCCATTTTTCCAGTTGATCCAGGGCCTGGGGCACGGTCATCCTGGGGATGGGCCGCTCCTCCACCTGGCCACAGCTTTCGCAGACGAGCCGGTAATCGCACCGGTCGCAGGGGAGGCTGTCCCCCACCTTGGCGGGGCGCCTGGCAATCTCGCCCGCCTCCAGGCGGTCGGCCATCTCCCCCACCAGCCGGCGGATCCGCCGGTCCAGCCGGGCAAAGGCCTCCTGGTCCGCCAGGGGCGGGGCGGCCCGTCCCCCAAGGGACACCGGGATATACCGGCCGGCCAGCTCCCGCTCCATCCCCGTCAGCACCTCCCGGTCGGACAGGAGCAGCCCGTCCATCCGGAAGGCCGCTTCCGCGTCCTTGGCCACCTTTTGCGGGGGATCGGTCCGGGAAACGGTGGCCGCCTCCGCCGAGGCGGGCATATACAGCACCCCCGCCGGGGAAACCCCTTGGTAGGGGCCCCTTCCCCCCTGGCAGAGGGCGAACAGGTACAGGAACATCTGCATCTCCAGCCCGGCCAGCACCTGCCCCAGATCCAGCTTCTTGCCGCCGGTCTTGTAGTCCACCACCCGGGCCATCCGCTGGCCCTGGGGGTGCTGGGGGGAGGGCGGCAGGTCCATCAGGTCCACCCGGTCGATCCGCCCCTCCACCGCCACCTGGACGCCGCCGGGGCTCTCCACCCGGTAGGGGGCCGCCTGCCCCTGCTCCCCCACCTCCACCTCAAATCCGGCGGGGACAAACCGGCTTTGGGACAGCTCCTCCCCCAGCCGCCGCAGCAGCCGGACAAGGACGTTCACCAGCCGCAGGAACTGGTACCGGGTGCGGGGCGGCAGGCCGTCCTTCTCCCCCACCCGTTCCTCCAGGAACCGGTTGATCCGGACAATGATCTCCCGGCGGAGCTCCTCCTGGGAAAGGGTACACAGCTCCTGGGGAGAAAACGCCTGCATCAGCTCTTCCAGTACCTCATGGGCCAGCGACCCGGACTCCAGGAAGGAGAACTCCGCCTTCTTCCTGGGCTCCACCCGCAGGGTATAGCGGCAGAAATACTGGAAGGGGCAGCGATAAAACCCCTCCAGCCGGGAGGCGCTGGTGGTGATCCGGTCCCCATAGAGGGACCGGGCTGTCGCGGCGGCGAGGGACGGGGCCTCCATCCCCTGCGCCGCCTGGCGCAGCCGCTCCAGCCCCTCCTGGCCCCGGCGGAGCAGCTCCTCCTCCAGGCTGGCCCCCCAGGGGGAGGCCTCCAGCTGGGCGGCGGCCGCCTCGTCCAGGGCCGTATCCAGGTTGACCACCCGGTCCAGGGGCTCCACCGACCCCTCCTTCCAGCCGATGCCCGCCTTGCGGGCGGCCCGTTCCACCATGAGGGAGGGCTGCCGCCTGCTCCCCTTGGCGTCCCCCCGGGGGGAGGTGACCACCAGCCGCTCCCGGGGGGCGGAAAGGGCCGTGTACAGGTGGTACCGCTCCTCCAGCGCCCGGCGCAGGCCGGTGGAGGCCAGCCGGATGCCCGCCTGGATCAGCAGGTCCCGCTCGCTGTCGCAGAAAAGCCCCCCGTCCCGGATGGGGAGAGGGAATTCCCCCTCGCTGACCCCCAGCACAAAGACCGCCCGGGGGGAGTCCATCCGCACCCGGCTGGCGTCGGCAAAGAGGACCTGGTCCACCGTGCGGGGCAGCTGGCCCACATCGATGGAGGCGGCCCCCATGGAGAAGAGCTGGGCAAACCGGGCCAGGGGATACCGGACCCCCTCCAGCTGGACGGCGAAGGTATCCAGAAGGGAGACGATCCCCTCCCACAGCCCGCTGCAAAGTTCCAGCTGGTCCCGCTCCTCCTGGGGAGGGAGGCCGGCGGCAAACTGCCGCAGATGCTCCGCCGCCTGGGTATTCTCCAGGAAATGAAAGACCCCCAGGGCAAAGCCCTGGCCGTCACAGTCCTCCAGCTCCCGCTCCAGGCGGGCGACCGGCTCCACCAGCCGGGCGCGCACTTGGTTGATCTGCTCCAGCTCCAGCCGCTGCTGGTCGGTCATCTCCCCAAAGCCGGCCGGGTTGCGGGCAAAGGGGGACCGCCACTCCCCTCCGGCGGGGGACCAGGTATAGCAGTAGTTTTCCAGCCGGGCCGCCCCCTCTTCCTCCAGGCCCAGGGCGGGGTTCTTGGACAGGCGCAGGAGGGCCTGGCTGTCCCACCGGGAGCGGACCGCCTCCAGCCCGTCCTCCACCAGGCGCAGGAGGGGTTGGGCGGTCACCGGGGCCCGCTGGTCGGAAAAGAAGGGAATGCCGCACCGGCCGAAGACCGACCCCACCGCCGGCCGGTACCGGTCCAGCTGGCGGGTCACCACCGCAATCTCCCGGTACCGGTACCCCTCCTCCCGCACCAGACGGGCGATGGACAGGGCGGCGTAGGTCACCTCGTCGTAAGGGTTCCGGCAGTGGACCAGCTCCACCCCCTCCTGGGCGGGGGCGGTTTCCTCCCCCGCCAGGGCCGCCTCCAGGGCAGCGATGCCGGCCGACCGGAACCGCTTTCCCCCTGTCAACACCAGGGGCTTGGCCACCGGCACCGCCGCCCGGCGGGCCAGGCTCACCAGCCGGCGGGCGGTTTGCCGGGGGGTGGCAAACAGCTCGCAGCCACCCTCATCCGAAAGGCCGTCGGCGGTCAGGGCCGCCGTCAGCGCCGGGCTTTGGGCCAGCAGCACCGCCAGGAGGGATTCCTCCGCGGCGGTAAAGGAGATAAAGCCATCCACAAAGATCTCAGTCTGCCCAAACAGCGGCTCCTCCGCCGCCAGCCGGGCGGCCCGGCTCTCGTCGTCCAGGGGATCGGCAAACCCCCGGTCCACCAGGGCCTGGTAGGCCCCGTACAGGGCGGCAATCTCCTCCAGCTTGGCCCGCAGCGGCTCGTCCCCCGCCGTGCGGGCCGCCCGCTCCAGATCCTGGGGGGAGGCCCCGGCGTTCTTGAATTCGGCCGCCAGCTCCACCAGGGCGGGGATAAAGGCGGGGTTCTCCTTCTGGCGGCGATAGGTGGAGAGGGTGTCCTTCAGCTGGTCCAGCGCCACGCTCATCAGGATCAGGCGGGTGGCCTGGTCCAGGGTGCGGCCGGCCATCCCCCCCATCTGGCGGAAGATCCAGTCGGCCAGGCGGGTAAAGCTGAGCACCTGGACCTGCCGCATCCGGCCAAGGCCCAGGCGCCGGGTCAGCTCCCGCTCTCCGGCAAAAGAAAACTGCTCGGGCACCAGGAGGATGGCCGGGCGGCCATCCTCCACGGCCCGGCAGAGCCGGGAATACAGTTCGGTTGTCTTGCCGGTACCCGACCGGCCCAGGATCAGCTGCAGCAATCCGTCCCCTCCTTATTCCACCAGTACCAGGGCAAATTGGCGGTATGGCCCCTCGGTCTTCTCGGCAAAGGTGTGCATCTCAAACCCACACCGGCGGGCGGTGGCAAACACGTCGATCCCGCAGGCTTCCATGGATGGGATCGCCTTCTGGGGGAACCGGCAGGTTTCCAGGTCACAGGATTCGCAGAGAGTGCAGGGGTGCCCTCCCAATGCCAGGGACTTGTAGAACCCGCCCAGGAACAGCCGCCGGGCGGTCTCCACCGCCAGCTGGTTGCTGTCCCCGGCCACGGAAAAAAGGATCCCCCGCCGGTAGCTGTCCAGGATCTCCCGGGTCCGCCGGTAATCGGGGCTGTGGGGCGGGCAGCAGCGGCTCTTGCCGTAGCGGGGACAACCGTACTGGCATTTGAAGAGGGTCCAGGGGGCCGTCTCCACCTGCCGGGGGTCCACCAGCTTCCACTGGGCCCCTTCCTCCTCCAGATAATCGGTATAGGGTTTCAGGGTAGTGCTCATTGGTTTCCTTCCTTCTTCCTTCTCAGTCTCCATAGAGGGCCTCCCACACCTGGGGCATCACCGGATCGCTGTTGACCGTATAGGCGCCGGCAAAGTCCTCCGCCGTCTCCCCCGGGCGCAGCTTCCGCGCCACGATGCCCAGGCGGGCGTCGGAAAAATCGTAGACACAGGTGGACAGGGTGAGCAGCTGGTCCCCCGGCTGCACATCGATGGCGGCGTCAAAGAGGGAATGGTCCCGCAGCTCCTGGAGGTAGCCGGCCTTCTCCTCATCGGTTTGGAGGCCGAGGCGGTTGATGTAGTTGAAGATCTCCCCGTGCTCCTCCCGGGTGGCCGCCAGGAACACCGAAAAGATCACATACTCCCCGTCCTCATACAGGTTGTCAAACTGGATGATGGGGTTCGCCTGGAGGTACTCCAGCTCCCGGTAGTTCTCCAGCACCACAAACATCCCCAGCCGGGTGTTGTGGCCGTAGAGGATGGTGTCGTAGTCCAGGGGATAGGGAGTGTTGCG
This sequence comes from Candidatus Heteroruminococcus faecigallinarum, assembly GCA_904387055.1. Classification (GTDB taxonomy): domain Bacteria; phylum Bacillota; class Clostridia; order Oscillospirales; family Ruminococcaceae; genus Heteroruminococcus; species Heteroruminococcus faecigallinarum. The sequence continues at coordinate 27,982 of CAJFKV010000006.1, forward strand.
GTAGTCCATGTAGATGCTGCCGTTGGTATTTTCCGCCTGGTAGAAATCGTGGGTCAGGTAATAGTCGTTGTCGGTGGTCTGAAGAACCGGCTGGCTCAGGTCCTCGTCCCCAATGGTGATCCATCCCACCAGGTCTTGATTGGCGCTGTACAGCTCCCGGAACTTCTCCTGCATGGGGAGCTGGCCGTCTCCCCCCTGGGGGGCGGAGGAGCTGCTCTCCCCGGCGGATGCACTCTCCTCCCCCGCGTGGTAGATCTGCTCCAGCCGCCACTGGTTCACCAGGGTGTTCAGGTAATCCCCCACGCTGGGGACGGCATATGGCAAGGTAAAGAGGGCCGCCAGCAGGCAGAGCCCCAGTACCAGGAATTTCTTTCTCTTGGGCCATGGTTTGCTCATGGGCATCGCTCCCTTCCAGACGGCGCCGCCGGGGGCGCCGAGGAGATGGTATCGTCAAACGGCAGCGCCGCAGCCCCGTCCGGGGAACGCGGCGCAGGTTGACGCTGCCCGCCGCCGGGGGCGCTGGGAGGCCTCTTCCTTCGGCGGGCTTTGTGAGTATTATAGCATGGGAAAAAAGGGGGAACAACCGACCTTCTTTGTCAGAATCGTTACAAATTTGTTTCTTCCTCCCGGCCGATTGCCCCGGCGGCGGCCAGGTGGTATACTGGAGAAAATCCCCCGAAGGAAGGCCTGCTTCATGGATACTACTCTCTTTCTCCGCCAGCTTCGCCGCAAGCCTCTCCCGCCCGCAGTGCAGGAGGAATACCCCTTCACCATCCCCGCCCTGCGGGGGCTGGAGGAGCTGACCTTCACCGCCCCGGTCACCTTCCTGGCGGGGGAAAACGGCATGGGCAAAAGCACCCTCCTGGAGGCCATCGCCCTGGTGCTGGGCTTCAACCCGGAGGGGGGCAGCCGCAACGCCTCCTTCTCCACCGCCGACACCCACTCCCCCCTCTCCCGGTGGCTGACCCCGGTGCGGGGGCCCCGCCGCCCCCGGGACGGCTACTTCCTCCGGGCCGAGAGCTTCTACAACTTCGCCACCTACCTGGAGGAGGTGGAGCGGTCCGACCTGGTCCCCTCCCGGGCCTTCGCCTCCTACGGGGGCAAGAGCCTCCACCGCCAGTCCCACGGGGAGAGCTTCCTGGCCCTTCTCCAGAACCGGCTGGGGGGCAGGGGGATCTACCTCTTCGACGAGCCGGAGGCCGCCCTCTCCCCCTCCCGGCAGCTGGCGGTCCTTTCCCTGCTCCACTCCCTGGTGAAGAAGAATTCCCAGTTCATCATCGCCACCCACTCCCCCATCCTCATGGCCTTTCCCCAGGCCCAGATCCTCCTCCTGGACGAGGAGGGCATCCGACCGGTGGCCTATGAGGAGACCGAGCACTACCAGATTACCCGCGCCTTTCTCCAGAACCCCCAGCGGATGCTGCGGGAGCTCCTGGCCCCATGAAGAGGGCCCTTCCGGACGGAAGGGCCCTCTTGTTACACCCCCAGCAGGTGGTGGGCGATGGAGAAATACACCACCAGGGACACTGCGTCCACAATGGTGGTGATGAGAGGGGCCGCCATGATGGCCGGATCAATCCGGAGGCTGCGGGCCACAATGGGCAGCACCCCGCCGATGGTCTTGGCCATGAGCACGGTCACCACCAGGCTCAGGGAGACGGTAAGGGCCATCATCTCCTGGCCGGGATAGGTAATCACCAGCCGCAGGTAGTTGACCGCCGCCAATACAACCCCCACCAGGAGGCTGACGCGGGTCTCCTTCCACAGCACCGCCAGCAGGTCCCGGGGACGGATCTCCCCCAGGGTCATCCCCCGGATCACCAGGGTGGAGCTCTGGGAGCCGGCGTTGCCGCCGGTGTCGGTCAGCATGGGAATAAAGGTGACCAGCAGGGGCATGGCGGCAAAGGCCGCCTCGTATTTGGCCAGGATGGAGCCGGTCACCATCCCCGAGATCATCAGCACCAGCAGCCACACAATCCGCCGCCGGGCCAGCGTCACCACCCCGGTGCGCAGATAGGGACGGTCGTCGGAAGGGGCCATGGCCGCCATCTTCTCAAAATCCTCGGTGGCCTCCTGTTCCAGCACCTCCACCGCGTCGTCCACCGTGACAATGCCCACCAGCCGGTTTTCCCGGTCCACCACCGGCAGGGAGAGAAGGTCGTAGCGGGAAAGAAGCTGGGCCACCTCTTCCTGTCCGTCGGTGGTAACCGCCCGGATCACCTGCCGGTCCATCAGCGCCTCCACCAGCTGCTCGTCCCGGGCCAGCAGCAGCTCCCGCACCGAGACAACCCCCTCCAGCACCCGGCAGGGCCCGGTGACATAGCAGGTGTAGATGGTCTCCTTGTCCTGGCCGGTGCTGCGGATGTGAGCGATGGCCTGGGCCACCGTCATCCGGGCGGAAAGCTCGGTAAACTCCGCCGTCATGATGCTGCCGGCGGTCCCGTCCGGGTAACACAGGTACCGGTTGACCAGCTCCCTGGTCTGGGGGCTGGTGCCCTGGAGAATCCGCTTCACCACATTGGCGGGCAGCTCCCCCAGCAGGTCCACCGCGTCATCCACCGCCAGCTCCTCCACCATCTGGGCCGCTTCCCCGTCGCTGAAGGAATCCACCAGGGTGCGGCCGGCCTCGGGGGCAAGCTGGGCAAACACGTCGGTGGCCAGGTCCTTGTCCAGCAGGCGGAAGACCAGCGGACGCTTCTCCTCCGGCAGCTGGTCCAAAAACGCGGCCGCATCCACCGGGTTCATCCCGTCCAGGCGCTTTTTCAGCTGGGGGAAGCACTTGCTCTCCAGCAGCTCCATCAGCTCGTTGTTCATCATCTTCTTCATTCTCGTTCCCTCCATTCTGTTTGGAATGGCCGGAAAACAGAGCGCAAAAAAACACGGCAGGCCGGACGGGGCTCTCCCCGCCGCACCTTCCGTGCAGCAACAAAACAGCGCCACCTCCCCCTTGGGAGACGGCCCTTTCCTCACAATCCGCCGATGGACGGTTAACGGAAAGACAGGCCAGCGTCAAAACGGCCCGGCTGCCGTGGCTGCAAGAACTGGTTCTGTTTTCGACTTCGGCCGTTGTCGCTCACCTGATTTCCCTCCTTATCAATTCATCTTCCCGCCCTGCATAGCAGGACACAGGACCAGGAGATTCTCTCTCCTTGGCTTTAGAATACCACAGGCGCGGGGGAAAAGCAACCCAATTTTCCCGGTTTTTTCTCATTTTCGGCAAAAAAACAGGGATTCCTGTCATTTTGGAATCCCTGCTCGTGTTTTTGCCGAAAATCTCGTCTAACCTTCGTATTTCATCCCCATATCGATGGCCTTCAGGTTGCCGTCCAGCAGGTGGGCCTTCTTGGGAGGGATGGTCTTCTCCAGGGCCTTCTTCATGATATCATAGGAGACGAAGGAGGTCGTCTCCAGCATCTTGCCCATGAGGATCATGTTGGCCAGGCCCTCCAGGCCGTTGTCGGCAGCCAGCTTGGTGGCGGGCACCTCGTAGACCGAAATATCGGTGCGGGTGGTCTTCTTGGATACCAGGGTGCTGTCCACCAGCACCACGCCCCCGGGCACCACGCTGTCGATGAACTTGTCAAAGGACTGGACGTTCATCACCATCAGGATATCCGGATTGAGAACCAGGGGGGAAGCCACCTGCTCGTCGGAGATGACCACGCTGCAGTTGGCGGTGCCGCCCCGCATCTCGGGGCCGTAGGAGGGCAGCCAGGAGACCTCCTTGCCCTCCAGCAGGCCGGAGTAAGCCGCAATCTTGCCGGAGAACAGGATGCCCTGCCCGCCGAACCCGGCGAAAAGGATGTTCTTAGTCATGGTGCTTAACCCCCTCTGCAGTCTTGTCCTTGTAGACGCCCAGCGGATAGTAGGGCATCATGTTGTCCCGCAGCCACTGGAGGGCTTCCACCGGGGTGAGGCCCCAGTTGGTGGGGCAGGCGGAGAGGACCTCCACGATGGAGAAGCCCTTCCCCTCAATCTGGGTCTGGAAGGCCTTCTTGATGGCCTCCTTGGCCTTCTTGATGTTGGGGACGCTGTCCACCGACACCCGGGTGGCATAGGCCACGCCGTCCAGGGTGGAGAGCATTTCGCACACCCGCACCGGATAGCCGGCGGTATTGGTATCGCGGCCATAGGGGGTGGTCTGGGTCACCTGGCCGGGAAGGGTGGTGGGGGCCATCTGGCCGCCGGTCATGCCATAGATGGCATTGTTCACAAAGATGATGGTGATGTTCTCGCCGCGGGTGGCGGAGTGAACCGTCTCGGCGGTGCCGATGGCAGCCAGGTCGCCGTCCCCCTGGTAGGTAAAGACCACGTTGGAGGGGATGGCCCGCTTGAGGCCGGTAGCCACCGCCGGGGCCCGGCCGTGGGGGGCCTCCACCATGTCGCAGGTGAAATAGTTGTATGCCATTACCGAGCAGCCCACCGGGCAGACGCCGACGGCATGGTCCTCTACGTTCAGCTCGGTGAGCGCCTCGGCCACCAGCTTATGAATGATGCCGTGGGTGCAGCCGGGGCAGTAGTGCATGGTTGCATCGGTCAAGGCCTTGGGCTTCTGATAGACGATTGCCATTACTGAGCACCTCCCATGGATTTGATCTTCGCCAGGATCTCGGCGGGCGACGGAATGATGCCGCCGGTCCGGCCATAGAAGTCCACCGGCTTGCGGCCGTTGACCACCAGGCGGACGTCGTCCACCATCTGGCCCATGCTCATCTCCACCGCCAGGAACTTCTGGACCGACGGGTTCTGGCAGGCCTTCTCGATCCCCTTCTGGGGGAAGGGCCAAACGGTGATGGGCCGGATGAGCCCCGCCTTGATCCCCTCGGCGCGGGCGGCATTGATGGCGCTCTTGGCAATACGGGCGGTGGCGCCATAGGCGACAACCACGATCTCGGCGTCGTCGGTCAGGTACTCTTCTTCCCGGGCCTCGTTGGCCTTGACCAGCTCGTACCGTTCAAACCGCTCCCGCACCTTCTGCTCCAGCTCTTCCGGCTGCAGGTACAGGGAATTGATGATGTTGTGGGGCCGCTTGCCGCCGTGGCCGCAGGCCGCCCAGGGCTTCTCGATGGGATGGGGCTCCACCTCCGGGAAGGAAACCGGCTCCATCATCTGGCCCAGCAGGCCGTCGGCCAGGATCATGGCGGGCATGCGGTATTTGTCGGCCAGGTCAAAGGCGGTCATCACCGTGTCCACCATCTCCTGGACGGTGCTGGGGGCAAAGGCCAGCACATGGAGATCCCCATGGCCCATGGCGTGGGTGGCCTGCCAGTAGTCCGCCTGGGAGGGCTGGATGCCGCCCAGGCCGGGGCCGCCCCGCATCACGTTGAGGATCAGGCAGGGCAGGTCGGACCCGGCGATGTAGGAGATACCCTCGCTCTTGAGGGAGATGCCCGGGGAAGAGGAGGAGGTCATGGCCCGCACGCCGGCCGACGCGGCGCCCAGCACCATGTTGATGGCCGCCAGCTCCGACTCGGCCTGCAGGAAGGTGCCGCCGATCTTGGGCATTTTCTTGGACATATAGGCCGATACCTCGGTCTGGGGGGTAATGGGATAGCCGAAGAAATGGCGGCAGCCGGCGCGGATCGCGGCCTCGGCCAGGGCTTCGTTTCCCTTCATCAATACTCGTTCAGCCATTCTCGTCACACTACCTTTCCACAGTAATTGCGCTGTCGGGGCACATAATCCCGCACATGGCGCAGCCGATGCATTCCTCGGGCTTCACCACCTCCGCGGGGGAATATCCCTTCGCGTTCAGGCGGTCGGGGCTCAGACGAATGATCTTCTTGGGGCATACCGAGACGCACAGGCCGCAGCCCTTGCAGACGTTCTCGTTCACAGTCATTTTCGCCAACGTGTTTACCTCCCTTTCTCTCGCCCTGGCGTTATCCTTCCCAGGGGAGCTTTACCTGGATGGACACCGGGTAGATCTCCCCCGCGCCTGGGTCAACTTGGTCCGCCAGCTCCCGGGGCGCCGTGGTGAACACCAGGGGCAGCCCGCTGCGGCGGCAAACTTCCCGGGCATAGGCCTGGGAAGCATCGATCAGTGCCGGATCGGTGGCCTGGCACAGGTGGGTGTTGTTCACAATGCCGGTCGCCTTGAGCCGGGCGGCCCGTTCAATCTCCCGCAGCACCTCCACCGCGTCGGCCGGGTCGGCCACCAGGGGCCGGCTGTGGTTGATGACATAGAGGAAGGTGTACTCCCCCTGCTCCAGGATGGCCCGGGAATACCGGCCCACCGCCGCCGCCCCTGCGTCGTCGCCGCCCACGTCGATCACCACCTGACGGTCCCGCTGGCGGATTGCCCCGTCCAGGCGGGGGTTGACCACCGGCGCGTCCACATTGGTGCGGGCGAAGGGGGGCACAATCATCTCAATCCCCATTTCCTGGGCCTTGGGGCCGAAATCGGCCGACCGGAAATAGGGATTGACAATGTCCAGGTCACACAGGGCCACCTTCCTGCCCTCGGCAGCCAGATCGGCCGCCAGATTGATGGCCAGGTTGGTCTTGCCGCAGCCATAATGGCCGGTGACCAGAATGATTCGACGCAGAGTTTCCAGCATGTTTTTCTCCCAATCCTGCTCAATAACCGATGAGCACTGTGATTCATTTCATTATACCATGGCGGCCGGCCAGGCACAAGCCGCCGGAAGATGACAATCCTTCCGATATTTCCCGCCCTGCCGCCGGATTTTTTGCCGATTTAGCCAATCATACTGATAAATCGGCAAATCTTCTTCCTATGGAAAACAGGCGGATCTCCCAATGAGATCCGCCTGTTGGCTTCCCCGGCTGGGGAAAGTCGATTACATCATGGGATCCATGCCCAGAGCGGGATGTCCCTTCTCGGTGAGGAACTCCATCAGGGTTTCCGGATCCTCGGCGATGGTCTCGTCGCCGATCATATCGCAGAAGTTGTCGATGTCATACAGCTCCTTGGCGGTAGCGTTCAGCTTCTCGGCCACGCTCTCCTTCAGGGCCTTGGGCATCCAGACGATGCGGGCGACGCCGCCCTCCGCCTTCATGAACTTCTTGGACGCGATGAAGTGCTTGCCGTGGCCCATAAAGCCGGGGGTCTGGACGCCGCCGCCGGTCATGGAGGCCATCTCGGGGAAGGTCATGCCCAGGGGGGTCATGCCGGCATACTCCCGGTTGGCGATGATGACGCCGTTGGAGAAGGGCTCAATGCCGCAGATGCACTCGAAGCAGCCGCAGCTGGTCATGGGATCCTCCATGATGGAGTAGAGGGAGACCTGCTCCAGGGCGCCCTGGGAGTACTTGCGGACCGCCTCGTTGACGTTGGTCCAGGTACCCAGCCGCTCGTCGATCACCCCATCCTTATGGATGATCTGGCAGGGACCGTTGGGATCCAGCTCGTTGGTGGCCTTGGCATCCAGCCAGGACACGGCGCCGCACAGGCCCAGCCGCTCGGGGGTCACCACGCAGACATGGGAGGGGGAGAAGGACTGGCAGAGGATGCAGGTGTAGAACACATCCACCGACTCGTCGGTGAGGGACATGAGCCGCTCGTCCCGGCGGTCATAGGCGGGGATGGCCACGCTGTGGCGCAGCTCGGTGCACTTCTCCGGATCGGTCACCACCGTCACCTGGCACTTGTCCACCACCTTGTCGTAGTCGCTCTTGATCTTGGCATAGAGCACCTCGCCAAAGTGCTTGGCCCGCAGGCCGGCCTCATAGGCGGCCTTGCTGACCCGGATGCGGATCATATCCCGCTGGCCGGTGTGCATGATGCCTTCCATGCAGTTGAGGTAGCTGTGGAACTTCCGCTCGAACACAGGCTCGAAGTCGCTCTGCATCGTCTTGCCGGCCACATCCACCAGGATGGCCATGCTGATCTTGGAGCCCACCTCGATCTGGTCGAAGTCGGGACCCACCAGCTCGATCTTGTGGTCCTCCACCTCGGCGAGCTCCTTGGTGCGCACCAGCTCGAAGCAGTCCACCCGGGAGCCGTCCACCTCCAGCTGCATATCGCCCCGGCGGATGATCTCTCCCTCGAAGGCGGTGGCGAAGGCGACAGGGATGTCGATCTTGGTCACCTTGATCTTGATGTCCCGGGCCTCCAGGGAGGTGTCATGCCACTGGTCCACATTCTCGTCGATGATGAGGCTCTTGGGCACCCGGGAGATGTTGGTGGTCTCGTTGGTGATGACGGGGAAGCCCAGGGCGATAGCGCCGCCGCCGTAGGCCACGGTGGTGTCGTCCAGGGGGGTGTAGGCATTCACAAAGGCGTGGACGCGCTCCATGGTGTACTTGCACATGGCGTCGTAGTCACCGGCGGGAACGTTGCCGAAGATGAGGGCCGCCCGCAGGGCCACCGACACCGCATGGATGACGGCCGTCAGATCCTCGCCCAGAGGCACAATCCGCACCTTGAAGCCCATGTTCACCTTGGCCCGCTGGGCCTGCTGGATAATGCCGCCCACCAGGAAGACGATGATGCCGTCCGACTGGTAGCTCTTGATGAGGGCGGCCGCCTGCTCGTCGGAGGGAGCAGGCCCGATGATGACCGCCACACCGGGGATGTCGCCGGTAACCAGGGGCACGCCCAGCTCACGGATCTCCGCGTCGGACAGATGGCCGTGGTAGGGGTTGGCATCGTAGCAGTTCTCATCCTTCACATACTTCAGGGTCTCGATTACCTCGGCACAGAGGGCGGCGCCGATGCCGGACGTAAAGACGTCGCTGGTGCGCTTGTCGTGCTTCAGCCAGCCCTTGATGGTGCCCATGGCCTCCTTCAGCTCGCCCAGGGTCTTGACCTTGGCGCCCGTAAAGGAGTAGTAGCAGGGCAGATTGTAAGCGGTGTTGGGCAGGGAGACCGCATAATCGGCCCCATGCTCCTCAATTGCGCTGTCAACAGCCTTGACAGCCTGCTCATATACTTCATCCGAGCCTTTGAAAACTCTCTCAAATAACGTCACGGTTGTACCTCCAAACACTACTTTTCAGACTTGTCGATGCGCTCTTTAATCTGTCGGATCTCGTCAATGGCCGAGGGGCTGAAATCATAGGGGGATTTCCCCTGCCGGTCCGCCTCGATCACCTCTTGGTTGTAGTGAACAAAGCCCAAAAGGTCCTGGGCGGGAATCCGCTGGCGGATATAGTCCTCATCCTCCGGGCCGCGGACCTTGTTGGCCACCACCCGGACCTGGTGAACCCCCAGGCCGGAGGCCAGCTCCTTGACCCGGTGATAGGTCTGGATGCTGCGGGCGCCCGGCTCGATGACCACCACAAACTGGTCCATATTGCCGGCCGTGCCCCGGCCCAGATGCTCCAGGCCCGCCTCCATGTCCATGATGACCACGTCGTCGTTCTGGAGCACCAGGTGGGAGATGAGGCGCTTGAGGATCACATGCTCGGGGCAGACACAGCCGCTCCCGGCCACCTCCACCGTGCCCATCACCAGCAGCTTGACGCCGCCATGCTCCTTGGCATACCGCTGCGGAATGTCGTCCACCTTGGGATTGATCTTGAAAAACTTTCCAAAGTTCTCCTTGGAGGCGCCGGTGCGCTCGGCCACCAGGCTCTTCATCTCCGAGATGGGGGTGATGGCCGCCAGCTCCTCCTCCGAAAATCCCAGTGCCAGGCCCAGATTGGCATCCGGGTCCACATCGGCCGCCAAAACGCTGCGGCCTTCTTCCGCATATAGTCTGGCCAGAACCGCGGCGACGGTGGTTTTGCCCACCCCGCCTTTTCCGGTTACGGCGATCTTCATGATTCTTTCCCCTTCCAAACCGTCTGTCCCAGGTTAGATGCCCAGGGCAGCTCTCTTTTCCTCAATCCGGTCAATCATGGCGTCGCACAGCTTCTCGGGATTCATCTCCACGGTAAAGGCAGCGCCCACCCAGTCGCGGACCTTGTTGTACAGCAGGTCCTTCATCTGGGAAGAGCCCTCAATCTGGGGAGTAATGCCCAGGAAGGTTTCGATACCGGTGGCCACCACGTAGTTGCCGATGGAGACCGCCTTCTCGCTCATCCACTCGGGAGCGCAGCCCACGATGGGCAGCTGGGCGGTATCCACGCCCCAGTCCTTGGCCACGCCGGTCACCAGCAGCATCATACGGCTGATGTCCACGCAGGAACCCATGTGCAGGACGGGAGGAATGTTGGCCAACTCGCAGACTCTCTTGAGGCCGGCGCCGCACAGCTCCTTAGCCTCCCGGCACATCAGGCCGGCCTTGGCAGCGGCCTGGGCGGAACAGCCGGACACCACCAGGATGATGTCGTTGGCCAGCAGCTTCTTCATAATCTCAATGTGGGAGTAGTCGTGACGGACCTTGGGGTTGTTGCAGCCTACCATGGCCACGGCGCCCCGCAGAACGCCGGACTCCAGACACTCCACCAGAGGCTTGTAGGTGCCGGTCACATCCACGTGGGAGTTGGTCACCGTATCCAGCGTCTTGATGATGGCCTCGCAGGAGTAACCCACGGTGCACTTCTGCTTCATCTTGGGGATGTACACCAGATCCTGGTTCCGGTTCTTGAAGTTCTGCACCGCCATGGTGACAATCTGGCGGGCGTTTTCACCGGCATTCTCGGGGGAGAAGTGGATAAACTCGGAATCGGGCATCCGGGCAATGTTGGAGGTGGTGATAAACTTGGTATGGAAGCACTTGCTCAGGGGGCCCAGGGCGGGGAAGATGCATTGCACATCCACCACAACCGCCTCCACAGCGCCGGTGAGGACCGCGTTCTCCTGCTGGAGGAAGTTGCCGGCCATCCGGATGCCGTGGCGCATGGCCACCTCGTTGGCGGTGCAGCACATGCCGGCCACGTTGATCCCCTTGGCGCCCATCTCCTTGGCCATGGCGATCATCTCGGGCTTCTCGGACCACTCCACGATCATCTCGGAGAGGGACGGATCATGGCCATGGACGATGATGTTGACCATGTCCTCCTCCAGGACGCCCAGGTTGGCCTCGGTATCGATGGGCTTGGGGGTACCAAACAGAACATCGGAGAAGTCGGTACCGGCCATGGAGCCGCCCCAGCCGTCGCTCAGGCCGCAGCGCAGGGCCTGGCGGACCAGGGCCTCCGGCTCGGAGGAGCAGCCCATGTGGGTCATGTGCAGGGCCTGGGAGACCTCCCGGTCGATGGCCCGGGGCTCGATGCCCTCCCGGGCCCAGATCGCCTGGCGCTCCTTGTTGGCTCTCTTCAGGAACCGCTGGGTGCCGAAGGGCTTGCCGTACTCCAGCAGCGCGGTCTCGGCCACCTGGTGGGCAACGTCGTAGATGTCCCGGCCCTCGGTGGGGATATCCCACTCGCCGGCGATCCGCAGCAGCTTCTCCGGATCCTTCACCTTGTAGTTGCCGTCGGCAGCGGTGCAGTACAGGGTGTGGCAGATCTCGCGGCCGTGGTCGGAGTGGGTGGCGGAGCCGCCGGCGGTGAACCGCAGGAAGTTCCGGCCGGCAATGCCGTGGGCGTCGCAGCCGCAGATGCCCCGGGGCGCCTTGGGAGTGATGCGGCAGGGACCCATGGAGCAGATCCGGCAGCAGATGCCCTCTTCACCGAACTTGCAGTGAGGGGTCTGCTGCTTCACACGGGCCTGCCAGGTGCTGGCTCCCACCTTATCGGCGGTTTCAAGCAGCTTTGCTACTTCGTTTTCCATCTCTTCGAAGGTAGTTAAGGTTACTTTTTCCATCGTGTATCTCCTTTATAAAGTCGTTCCTTACCGGGAACCGTCCCTCGGTGAAGAGGGGTCGGTCAGCTTGTGGAAACCGGCCCGTCCGGAAACCGGCCGGCCGGCTGCAAAGGCACAGCGGTCTTTAGCAGATCCATCCTGGGGAAAAGAGGGTGTCCGTTCTTCTCCCCAGGCCCTTGGGAAAAGCCCCGTCCAGGGCCGGTCGCGGCGCAGCCCGCGCCCCAGGCATACCGGGAACCGCGCTTTGCCGCAGCGCCGGCGCCTGCCGATTCTTCTGAATCCAGCCGATCTTCATGATCTTTCTTTCCTCCTACATCAATCTGCATCAATATGTTACCGCCGGCGCCGCAGCGCGCCGGACAGCGCCTTCCCTACTTCAAGAACTTGGCGATGGCGTCGTTCAGGTCGTCCAGCGTCTTCTGATCGCCGGTCTCCATCGCCTCCAACAAGCAGTGCTGAATGTGGTCCTGCAGCACAACCCGGCCGGTATTGGTGATGGCCGAGCGGACCGCCGCCAGCTGGATGAGCACCTCGCTGCAGTCCCGTCCTTCTTCCACCATCTTCTTGACCGCCTCCAGGTGGCCGATGGCCCGGGACAAGCGGTGAAGCACCTGCTTGGTCTGGGTATGGCTGTGGGCGTGACAGGGGCAGGCGTCTTCCTCCCGCCCATGCTCCGGATTCATGCCGCGCTCCCTCCTTCTTCCCGCCGCAGGGCAGACTTCTCCCTTTCCCCGCGCAGGCTAGTTAATATAATAACAACTTTTCCTGCAAAATACAAGGGGAAAACGCATTTTTCCCCGCTTTTTTCGACGCCTTTCCCTGGAAGCGCTGGCAGCACTTTCTTTCCCCTCCGGCGGCCCTCCCGGCCGTCTCAGCAACGCTCCAGCAGATCCGGCCGGTGAACCACCTCGGCCAGCTCCCGCAGATAGTCGGACAGGGGATTGTCCCCCGTTCCCAGCACCCGCACGCTGCACTGGTTCATGGGGACCAGCAGCTTTTTGGCACGGCTGGCAGCGACCGCCTGGGCCATCGCCGGGCTGATCTCCCCGTGCATGGAATTGGCAAACCCAATGCCGATCGCTCCCACAATCAGGTCCGCGTCGGCACAATTGTAGACCACGGCGTTTTCCCCCGTGGCTCCCACCGGGGCCCCCGCCTTCAGCATGGCGGAGGTGGCCACCGCGTTGGTGCCCACCGCCACCAGATGGGCCTCGGGCAGTTCCCGCCGCAGCAGCTGCACAATGCTGCGGCCCATGCCGCCCCCCTGCCCGTCAATCACCACAATCTTCATCCCGTCTCTCCTATTCTCTGGCAATCGGTCGGAGAACCAGCTTCCCTGCATGGTTCCCCTCGCGTTCCTTTTCATCCTTGTCGCCCTCGCCCGCCAGGGGAAAAGGCCCTCCCCGCGGCACCCCCGCCATCCCGGGCAGGCGGCTGTGGGCCCTGGCCCGGCTTTCACAGCAAGCCGAACATCCCGGAAAGGGCAGGCGGCAGCCGTGCCGCGTGGACAGATGCCCTCCCCGCGGCACCTGCGCCATCCTGCGCGGGTGGCTCCGGGCCCTGGCCCGGCTTTCACAGCAAGCCGAACATCCCGGAAAGGGCAGGTGGCAGCCGTGCCGCGTGGACAGATGCCCTCCCCACGGCACCCCCGCCATCCTGCGCGGGTGGCTCCGGTCCCTGGCCCGGGGCTTTGCGACTATTATACCACAGGTTCATTGCTAGGAAAAGATGTCAACAACCACTTTCCCCTCTTTCTTCTGCCAATTGACAAGATGCCTACCTTTGGGGTACACTTTCTCTAGCAAACCCGTCCTTTTGCCAATCCATCCCCAGGAGGAACCGCCATGACCTTGGACGCCTTTTTCCGGGAACATCCCCGGTTTGCCCTTGCCTTCTCCGGCGGGACCGACTCGGCCTACCTGTTGTGGGCGGCGGTCCAGGCCGGGTGCCAGGTGCAGCCTTATTTTGTCAAGACCCCCTTCCAGCCCGCCTTTGAGCTGGCGGACGCCCGGCGGCTGGCCGGCCAGGTGGGCCTCCCCCTGACCGTGCTGCCGGTGGCGGTGCTGGACCTGCCCCAGGTCGTCCAAAACCCGCCGGACCGGTGTTACCACTGCAAGACCGCCCTCTTCACCGCCCTCTTCCGCCAGGCGGAGCAGGACGGATATTCTCTCCTCTGTGACGGGACCAACGCCTCCGACCGGGCGGACGACCGCCCCGGCATGCGGGCCCTCGCCCAGCTGGGGGTCCGTTCCCCTCTCCGGGAGTGTGGCATTACCAAGGAGCAGGTGCGGGCCCTTTCCCGGCAGGCGGGCCTGTTTACCGCCGACAAGCCCTCCTACGCCTGCCTGGCCACCCGGATTCCCGCCGGGACGGCCATCACCCGGGAGGCCCTGGAAGCGGTGGAGACCGGCGAGAGCCGGCTGGCCGCCATGGGCTTTTCCGACCTGCGGCTGCGGCTGGACGGCCCCAACGCCCGTCTCCAGCTGCCGCAAAGCCAGATGGCGGACGCGTTTGCCCGCCGGGACGAGATTCTGGACAACCTCAAGGACCTGTTCCCCGCCGTTTCCCTGGATCTTGGGGGCCGGTAGCGGGAAGATCCCCCCCGCCCGGGGGAAGAAAGGAGGCAGCATGGAACCCAACCAATACCTGATCGACTTCTACAGCCATTACGACGAGGAGGGCCGGCTGGCCTCCCGCCACGGATCGGTGGAATTTCTCACCACCATGGGGTACCTTTCCCGTTATCTCCGCCCCGGCTGCCGGGTACTGGAGATCGGCGCGGGGACCGGCCGCTATTCCCACGCCCTGGCCCGCCAGGGCTACCAGGTGGACGCGGTGGAGCTGGTGGAACACAACCTCAACCTTTTCCGCCAGGGGACAACCCCCGGCGAACAGATAACCGTCGTCCAGGGAAACGCGCTGGACCTCTCCGCCTTTCCCGACAATACCTACGACATCACCCTGCTGCTGGGGCCCCTGTATCATCTATATACAGAGGAGGACAAGCGCCAGGCCCTGGGGGAAGCAATCCGGGTCACCCGGCCGGGGGGCGTCCTCTTCGCCGCCTATGTTATCTCCGACGGCTGCCTGCTGGACGAGGGATTCCTGCGGGGGACGGTGGATGTGGAGGCCTACCTGCGGGACGGGCTTCTGGACCCCCAGACCTTTGCCGCTGCCTCCCAGCCCAAGGATCTCTTTGAGCTGGTCCGGAAGGAGGACATCGACCGACTCATGGAACCGTTCCCGGTCACCCGCCTGCACTATGTGGCGTCGGACGGGTGCGCCCTGCTGCTGCGGGAGGCCCTGGACCGGATGGACGACTCCCGTTTTCAGCTGTTCCTGCGGTACCATTTTGCCACCTGCGAGCGGGAGGACCTGGCCGGGGTCACCAGCCATTCCCTGGACATCTTTCGGAAGGACCCACCTTCCCCTTCCGTCTCTATCTAGCCATCGGCGGGCCGCCAAGCAACCCGGCCCGCCGCCTCGACAAAAGGAGGTTACAATCGTTTATGGATCAGGAGAAACTCCTTTCGCTGCTCCGCCAGGTGCAGGAAGGCCGCCTCGCCCCGGAGGACGCCCTCCTGGAGCTGAAGATGGAGCCCTTTGAAGATCTGGGCTACGCCAAGATCGACCACCACCGCCAGCTGCGCCAGGGGGTGCCGGAGGTCATCTTCGGCAGCGGCAAGACCGCCGGCCAGATCGCCGGCATCTCCCGCGCCCTGCTGGACAAAGGCGTGCACAACATCCTCATCACCCGCCTGGACCAGGACAAGGCCCAGGCGGTGGAGAAGGAGGTGGCCCTGCGGTACGACCCGGTGGCCCGCATCGGGGTCGTGGGAGAGGAGCCGGCGGTCACCGCGCCCGGCTATGTCCTGGTGGCCACCGGCGGCACCAGCGACATCCCGGTGGCGGAGGAGGCCGCCCTCACCGCCCAGACCCTGGGCAACCGGGTGGAGCGGCTGTACGACGTGGGGGTGGCGGGGATGCACCGCCTTCTCTCCCACCTGGACAAGATCATGGGGGCCCGGGTCATCATCGCCGTCGCCGGGATGGAGGGCGCTTTGGCCAGCGTCATCGGCGGCTTGGCCGACTGTCCCGTCCTGGCCGTCCCCACCAGCATCGGCTATGGGGCCAACTTCGGCGGCCTGTCGGCCCTGCTGTCCATGCTCAATTCCTGCGCCAGCGGGGTGAGCGTGGTAAACATCGACAACGGCTTCGGCGCCGGCTATATGGCCAGCATCATCAATCATCTGGGGGTGACCCATCCATGAAAACGCTCTACCTGGAATGCGCCATGGGGGCGTCCAGCGACATGCTGGCCGCCGCCCTCTTCGACCTGTGCCCCGACCGGGACCTGGCCTACCTGCAGCTGACCCATCTGGGCTATCCCGGCCTGCATCTGGAGCTCGCCCCCGCCGAGAAGATGGGCATTGCCGGCGCCTCCTTCTCCCTGTGGCTGGACCAGCCGCCCCAGGGCCATTTCCACGCGGACCTGGCCTGGGTGGAGGAGCTGCTCCTCTCCCTGGACATGCCCCGGGCCGCCCGGGAAAAAGCCATGGCCGTCTACGGGCGGATTGCCCAGGCGGAGGGGGCCGTCCACGGGGCGGGCCCCCGGGAGGTCCATTTCCACGAGGTGGGGTCGCCCCGGGCGGTGCTGTCGGTGGCGGCCTGCTGCCTCCTGTGGAACCTGCTGTCCCCCGACCGGGTGGTGGTCTCCCCCATCCACCTGGGAAGCGGGGTGGTCCAGTGTGCCCACGGCCTCCTGCCGGTGCCCGCCCCCGCCACCGCCCGGCTGCTGGAGGGGGTCCCCGTCTACGGCGGACAGATCGAGGGGGAGCTGTGCACCCCCACCGGCGCCGCCCTCCTGCGGGAGATGGCCGGCTCCTTCGGGCCCATGCCGGTGATGGCGGTGGAGAAGACCGGCTGCGGCATTGGGAAGAAGGACTTTCCCCGGCCCAACTGCCTGCGGGCCTTCCTGGGGCGGGAGGAGGAAGCCTTCCAGTCCAACGGCGCCGCCCTGGAGCTGGTCTGCAACCTGGACGACATCACCTCCGAGGCCCTCTCCTTCGCCTGCCAGAAGCTGCTGGAGGCGGGGGCGGTGGACGTGGCGGTGACCCCCATCCTGATGAAGAAGGGCCGTCCCGCCTTCCAGCTCACCTGCATGGGCCGGGAAGCTACCCGGGAGGCCCTGGTGAAGGCCCTCTTCCAGTACACCACCACCCTGGGCATCCGGGAGCGGCGCTGCCCCCGGTACACCCTGGACTCCCGCTTTGAGGAGGTGTCCACCCCCTACGGCCCGGTCACCTTGAAGATCAGCGAGGGGTACGGGGTGAAGCGGTGCAAGCCGGAGTACGACACGGTGGAGGCCGCCGCCCGGAAGGCGGGCGTCCCCTTCCAGACGGTGTGGGAAGCGGCCCAGGCGGCGGACCGGGACCGGTAACGATCCCCGCCGGGAAGGCTCGGCACAGCATCCGTCCTCAAAAAGCCAGGCCCCAGGCATCATCGATGCCTGGGGCCTGGCTGCGTCTTAGCCTTGCGGGGACGTTATGCCTCCGGCAGGGGGAGAACCCGCAGCCGGATCTCCTCCCCTTCCTCGTATTCCACATAGGACCGCTCCCCGGGGAGGAGATTTGCCAGGGCTTCCTCCGTCTCTGGGGACAGGGCCTGGGGATCCTCCCCCTCCCGGGCGGTCCAGACGGTGGTCTCCCCGTCCCGGTGGGTGGAGTAGTAGAACCGCAGGACCCCATCCGCCTCCTCCCGGGTGCCGTAAAAATTCACCTGGATCTGCTCCCCCAGGTCGTAGACGGTCAGCTCCCCCGTCTCGGGCTGGTAGGAACACAGGCGGCTGTTCTTCTCCGGGCGGCTACCGCCTAAAAGAAGTACTAGGAAATCCAGCCGCCCCTCGCTGTCCAGCAGGGGGAGGGAGATGGGGAAGGCGCCCACCTCCCGGAGGGCCGGCTCCTCCTGGGACAGGTCGGCCCAATAGAGCTGGTCGTCCCCCCAATCCTCGTCGGAAACGTCAACGGCCGCCAGCCACTCTTCCCCCACCATCAGGTGGGAGAACTCCCGTCCGTCAAAGAGGGGCTGGGCATCCTCCCCGTTGGTCCGCCAGACGGTGCCGGCGGTGTTGGCCTTCTCCTCGTCCTTGTGGGCCAGGTAGTAGAACCAGCCGTCCACCACCCCGCTCTGCATCCCATCGGAGCCGTAGTATACGCCGAAGTTTCCATGGGATTCCACAAGTTGGGTCATGTCGTCCACCACCCGCCCCCGGTCGGCGGCAAAGTCGTAGTACACGATCCGGGAATGGCAGTCAAAGACCGCCTCCTCCGGCCCGATCCAGTGGATATTGGTGACGCCGCCGTCCAGCCCTCCGCCGGAGATGCCGTTAAGGTTGGCGGTCCAGACCGCCGCCTCCCCCTGGGGGCTGGTGGGGATGATCCGGTAGGTATCCGTCTCGTCGTAGTCGTAGACCAGGCTCCGGGGGTATTGGCGCACCAGCTTCCCCTCCCGGTCGAAGAGGGTCACGTTTACCAAGAAGATCTCCCCCGTCTCGGTGCCGCACACCGCTCCGTACTGGTTCCGGTAGTTGGGAGCATCCGATTCCACCGCCAGGATCCGGCTGTCGTTCCAGCTCAGGTCGTAGCCGCCCTCCGGCAGCTCCTCCGGGGGGAGGGTCACCGTCTGGAGGAGGCGGTTGTCCGGGGAGAGGACGTTCAGGGTGTTCTCGTGCTGGAAGGTGAGGGTGCCGTCCCGGTTGCGCAGAACCGACCCCGGCAAGGCCGACCCCTCGTAATCCCGGTAGGTGGCCATGGAGGGGTAGGAGGCATCCGCCGCCGGAGGCTGGGACTCCGCCTGGGAAACCGCTTCTTCCTGGGAGGGCTCCTGGGCGGGCTCTTCCTGGGAGGCCGGCGTCTCCGCCTCCTGGGAGAGGGACTGCTCCGGGAGGGGCGGCTCCTCTGCGGGGGCCTCCTCCCCGGGGGCGGCGCAGGCGGCCAGCAGAACCGCCGCCAGCAGGGCTGTCATCCATCTGGGCATCAAGGATCGCTTCATCTGGATTCCTCCTCATTTCCGATCGTCCGGCCATTCTCCCGGGGGGGCCTGCCGGAAGGCCTTCTTTTTCTTCTTTCTGTCCCGGCGGCCGGTCAGCCGCCCACCACCGTCTGCACCACCGACCCGGGCGTCCGCTCCGCCACGCCCTTCACAATCTCCCGCAGATGGAAGATCTGGGAATCGTCGATCCGGTACTCCCAGCCGTAGCTGTCCCCCTCCCGATGGACCACCATGGTAAAGTCGTCCACAAAGAGGGTGTAGCGGGTTCCCCCGGCAAAGGAAAGGTCGTACCGGTCGTACTGGCCGGGCCCCGCTTCCCGGATGTAATCGTCGGTTCTCTGGCCGCCCCGGCGGCCGTCCACATCCAGGTCCTCGATCAGGTCGGCAATCTCCTCCAGGTCCTGCGGATCGGTGACGGTGGTCTGCACCGCCCACAGCTGGTCGTGGGACTGGCCGTCAAAGGAAATCTGGGTCAGGGTCATCCCGTAGTAGGAGGCCATCCACTGGGGACGGGGCGGGTAATCCTCCTGGCAGAGGTAGACCAGGTCCATCAGCCTCTCCCGCTCTTCCTGGGTGGAGCGGCAGAGGCTGCCGCCCAGGGAGATCTGCTCCTCGCTCACCAGATACTGGGAGAGGGTGCCGTCCTTCATGCGGATCTGGACGGTGGCCGGCTGGGGATCCTCCCGCTGGGGCGTCTCCTGGGTGGGGGACGCCTGCCCCAGCCGCTGGAGGAATTCCCGCTTGTCGTTGTTGTCGGTCACCCGGTAGCACAGGCCGTCCTCCCCGCCGATGACATACACATCCTGCACCTGGTTCAGGCTCACCTCCCCGTCCACGGGGGCCGTTTCCAGGCTGCTGGACGGCTGGGACTCCTCCTCCGGCTGGGAGGAGGACTCCTCCCGGGAGCTTTCTTCCCGGGAAGCTTCCTCCTGGGAGGAGCTGTCCGGCCGGCTGGAGGAAGCGGCGCCGCTGCCCGCCCCATCGCCGGACGAGGGGGCCTCCTGGGAGGAGCTGGAGCTTTGGGGGACGAGAAGGGTCTCGGGATCGCCCGACTTTCCGCCGGCAAAGAAGAGGATGACAAATCCCACCATCAGGGCGGCGCAGAGGAGCCCCCCTGCCAGGTACAATTTCCGTTGATTCATGGTGCTGTGTCCTTTCCGGCGGAAGGGTCATTCCGCCACTGTCAATGTAAGAACCGAGCCGGGGATCTCCCGGGCGGCATCGATCAAGGCCTGGGCCAGGGCATCGGCCTCCTCCGGGTCCAGGGTGTACTCCACCGCCTGGTCCCGGGAAACCGACCGGATGGTCAGCCTGCCCTGGTCCTCCCACACCTGGTACCGTTCCCCGGTGTCAAAGGTGAGCCGGCACCAGTTGCCGGTTTCGTCTCCCCCGTCCGCCACCTGCCAGCTTTCCGGCTGGCAGGTGAGGCGGGCAAAGGGCTCGGCCGCCGCCCACATCTCGTCAAAGCCCTCCGTATCCACCTGGGCCTGCCACTGGCCGTCGGTGGAGGTCCAGTGGTATTCCACCTGGCTCAGCCGCTCCAGGGGCATGGAGGCCAGCCACACCGGCTGGGCGGGGAGCTCCTCCGCCAGCTGGCCGATCAGCTGCCGGAGCTGGGCCCGCTGGTCGGCGGTGGACTCCAGCAGCTCCCCGTTGCCGGTGATCTGGGCGTCGTCCACCAGGAAAGCGTACTCCTCCCCATCGGTGCCGGTCACCAGGACCGTGTCCGCCCCGTCCGGCTCCCGGACCTCCTGCTCCCATGCCAGGGAGAGCTGGTTGATTGCCGCCGCAACCCGTTCCCGGTCCTCCCCGTCCACCTGGTAGGCCACCATCGTCCCGGCGGGGAGGAGGGTCATCCGCTCCACCTCCTGGGTATTGATGTATTCATTGGAGAGGGGAAGGTCCTCCTGGGGTCCCTCTTCCCCCGGGACCGGCTCCAGCGTTCCCGCCGGGGAGGAGGAAGAAGAGGGCCCGCTTTCCCCTTCCGGGGGGAGCGCGCTCTCCCCGGAGGAGCCCTCCGGCAGGAGGGGAGGCTGGCTCTCCCCCTGGGAAGAGGGATTGGCGAGAAAGACCGCCGCCAGCACCACCAGCACCAGCACACAAACAGCCAGAACAAGCATCGTGGGTTTTCCAAGGTTCATAATCGACCGTATCCTTTCTTTGATAGAACTTTCTTCAAAGGAGAGAAATCCCCCGGCAAAGGCGGACCCCTTCCAGGCGGGCAGGGGGCTGCGGCTCCACACCAGCCTCCAAGGGCGGATCCCGGAATGGTTCGGCCGGATTTTCTCTTCCACCCGGCTGCCCCTCCTTGGGCGATGGGCATCGTCTATGCGGATAGCATACGGGAAAAGGCCGCAGCCTGTCAAGCCTCTTTCCTCCTTTTGGACCCGGCGGGGCATCGACCCCCTGTCCCGGCGCATAGCCTATGGAAGAAGCGACCGCCCCCCTTGGGGGGAAAGGAGGAATCGCCATGCTGCCACACCGGGACCCCCGCCCCCGCGCCGCCCTGGCCATCCTGCTGGGGAGCCTGGCCGGCCTCTGCCTGTGGACCGCCGCCCAGCTGGACCAGCCCGATTTCACCCCCGCCGGGTTGCTGGAAACCCTCCCCCATCAGCGTTCCCCCTCCCCGGCGGGGACCGTCTATCTGGCCTTCTGGGGGGACGAGGCCTCCCCCTGGGAGGAGATACTGGACCTGCTGGAAGAGGAGGAGGCGCCCGCCTCCTTCTTCCTCGCCCCCGCCGGCCAGGGGGACGGTCCCCTGCTGCGCCGGATGCGGGACGAGGGCCACGCCCTGGGCCTTCTCTGCCCGGGGGAGAGTCTCCAGGAAGGGGAGCCCCTCTTCTGGGAAACCTTCGACCGGTGGGAAGCCCTCCTCCAGGGGGAAACGGGCCGGCGCCCCTCCCTCTGCCTGCTGCCCCAGGGGGTGGAAGCCCCCTGGCTCCAGGATGGACTTTCCACGCGGGGATACCGCTGGGTGGACCAATCCGCCGCCGTCTGGGACCCCCCCTCCGCCCTCCCGGAGGAGGAGCAGCAGCTGGTGCTGGTCCTCCCCGGCGCTGCCAGCCGGGAGGAGCTGAAACGGACCCTCCTCCTCTTCCGGGAGGCGGGATGGGCCTTTGCCACCCTGGAGGAAAACGGGGCGCCGGTGATTTCGGAACCTCCCTCTGTCTAAAAGGTGCTTCCCGGAAGCCGTTTTGTTGCCCCGTGTCCGCCGTTTTCCCCGCGATGCCCTCTTTTATCTTGTTTTCAGCTTGGGAGAGTATGGTGAAACCGGCGGACGGCCCCCCGCCCGCCGATTCTGCCGGGGTTTTCCCGGAAAAGGAGGTGTCCTGTGAAACCCCTGCGTTTGCTGCTTCCCCTTCTCCTGTGGCTGTTCTGCTGCACCGCCCCTTTGGCGGCAGCCGCCCTGGCCGGGGAGCTGTACCCCTCTTGTCCGCCGCCGGCCGGCCCGGCGGTCTCCACCGGCTGCTGGCAGGCGGTCATCCTGGTGGTGGCCCTGGCCCTGGGGGTGGTGGCAGCCAGCTGCCTGGGGAACAGGCGCCGCCATGGCCGCCCCCAGCAGGGCAGCAAAAACGCCCCCGGAAGCATCCTCCCGGGGGCGTTTTCTCTTTTTTACAGGGGCGGCCGGTCAGCCTCGATGGCGGAAAATCCGGGGCCGCAGCCGGTAAATATACGCCCAGATCAGGTTGGTGAGGGCAAAGTCGTACACGGCAAAGACCACATTCCCCATCAGCAGCAGGACCAGCACCGAATACCGGCCAAAACTGCCGAAGCTCTCCAGCACGTCGGCAATGCCGAACAGATAGATCACAATCAGATAGGCGACCACAATCGCCACATTAAAGATCAGGAACTTCAAGGCATATTGCAGCGGCTTTGACCGCAGCCGGTCCAGCCGGAACTTCAAAATGGGATAGTAGCCGAAGAAGAACACAAACATCAGGGCAGCTTCCCGGTCCGGCACCACAAAAAGGGCCAAAATCGACGCCGCCCCGTAAACCAGCGCCGCAGTGGAAGCGCCGTTTTCCACCACCACCGCCACCAGCACAATGCCCGCCGCCGCAGGAAGGGCATAGGTGGCAAAGGGGATCATCCCGGTGAGGAACATTAAGAGCGTGCAGAGCGCAGCGGCCAGGCCGCCCAGCGCCACCTGCGTGCTTTTTTTACCCATGAATCCACATTCCTTTCCGTAAGCTGCTCCCCATCAGTGGCAGAAGCTGCACAGGCAGTCAGCACACCAAAGCGTGGCACAGAGATCGCACATGCTGCATCCTGCGCCCCCCATGGTCTGGTAGCCGCCCCGGGGGAAGCCGGTCTGCTGCTGCCACATGAGCTGGTTGAGGGCATTGCGGTATTCCGGGTTGCCCGGGTCCTGCTGGCAGGCGGTCTGGAAATAGCTGACCGCCTGGTCCAGCCATCCCCGGGAATAACAGATATAGCCCTTCAGGAAGGACCACTCCCCGTCCCGCTGGGAGGAGGGAACCCCGTCCAGCAGCTCCTCCGCCTCCGAAATCCGGCCGCCGTTGATGAGGCGGCGGATATCGGCAAACCGGGAGGAGCCGGCGCTCTGCTGGGAGTATCCCCCGCCGTAGCCGCCGGAATATCCCCCCGAATACCCGCCGCCGTAGCCGGAGGACTGGCGCTGCCCGCTCCGCCGCTGCCGCTGAATCTCGTCGTAGGCGGCGTTGATCTCCTGCATCTTCTCCTCCGCCAGATCGGAAAGGGGGTTGCCGGCGTAGGTGTCCGGATGGTACTTCCGGGCCAGGTTCCGATAGGCGGTCTTGATCTCATCGTCGGAGGCGTTGGGGGAGACTCCAAGAATCTCATAAGGGTCTTTCATTGGGTGGCTACCTCCTTGCATTTCCAATCCAGCAGTTGATCCACGCTGGCTTTCAGTCCCATGAACAGAATATTCTCCAAAATCGGCCCAAACCGGCGGACCTGCAGAAGATTGTAGGTCTTCCCCGCCTCGCCGATGGTCAGGTAAAGGGTTCCCCTGGCCCCCTGCCGGACACGGGCGATTCCTTCCCGGTCCCCCGGCTCCAGCCGGTCCCGCAGGACAAAGGGGTTGTATCCTCCCCGCTCCAGGTCCTCTTCCAGGTCGTCCAGGGCGTCGATCAGATAGACATACCGCCCCACCAGGTAGCCCAGCCGGGCCAGCACCCGCCGCTGGCCCTCGTCCTGGGACAACGTCTCAAACATGGCCCCCAGGCTGCGGGCAGTGGGCTCCGCCGCCTGGTCCACCGACGGGCACCCGGCCTTTTCCAGGGCGGCCTGCTCCTCCATGGCCTCTTCCAGCACGGCCGCCGCCTGGGGCTGGCGGCCGGCGGCTTGTCCGTACGCGCGGGAGAGGGCCAGCCACCCGGCGGCAGCTCCCGCCCGCTTGACCAGCCCCTCGTCCTGCCGGTCATCCTTCACCTTGTGGGCCAGCACCAGGACAGCCAGGTCGGCCGCTGCCGCCAGCTGGGGATTCTCCCCACAGATGAGGGTCTTCTTCAGCGGATTGAGCATGCAGCGCCCGGGATTGATGGAGGGATCCCCTTCGCCCACCGCCATGGCCACCAGGGACAGGAAGGTGAAGTCGTAGTTGAGGGTCAGCCTGGCCAAGGGGCCGAAGGAACGGCCCAGCTGCCGGCAGAGGCCGCAGTAGACCGCCCTGTAGGCTTCCAGCTCGCAGACCCGCAGCTGGGGCTGGACCGGTCGGATATATCCAAACAAGCAAAAACCTCCTTGTCCACTCCCCAAAAGGCGGAAAACCCACCTTATAAAACAGGATAATTGTACACCAATGGGAACCGCAATGGGTTAAGAAATTATGAATACACCGTTTCCTTCCAGGAAAAAAGGCGGCGCGGCCGGTCGCCGCGCCGCCTTTGCAAAGGGGCGGTCAGGTTTTTGTCAGGTGAATGCGGCAGCAGGAACAGCCTTCTGCCAGGGTTTGGGGGATCTCCACCTGGATGGACGGGTCGTAGGTTTCACAGATACCCCGGTACACCTCCTCGCAGAAGATCCTCCCCAGGTCTTCCGCCTGGTGGTCCCGCCACACCTGGGCCAGAACACACCGGCGGACGGTCAGTTTTCCTTCGCCGGGGGTAAGGACCTCGTCCTCCTTCTGGAATCGGAAGTCCAGGAAGATGTCCCCGTCCCGGATCAGCCGGTCGACGCCGCTTGCCTTCCCTTCCCGGCGGTCCAGCTCCCGCAGCCGCTCGCCCCGGCAGTTGGCCCAGGCCCGCAGCCCCTTGCGGAGGGTTTCCTCCCCCAGCTCCTCCCGGATCAAGGACGCCATGTGGTAATACAGCAGGCCGAACATGGTGTTGATGGAGGCGGCGCAGTCCCGGCCATAGTCCTCCCAGTCCTTCTCCTCATAAGGGGAGAGAGGGTAGGGCTTTTGGTTGGCCTTGCGGCAATGGATGTAAAAATGGCAGTGGTCGCCCCCGTTGGTCAGCGTCTCGCACAGGTTCACCTGCACCGCCGGGTCAAACCGGCCGTACAAACAGTGGTGGACCTCTTCGCAGTAGATGGACCCATACCGAAGGGGCTCGCCCAGGTTCTTGTCCTCCAGGGAAGCCCAGATCTCCGCGTTGGGGCAGCGGGTGGTGTGGGAATGTTTCACCTCGGGGGTGAGGACCTTGACCCCGTCGTCGTGCTCGAAGCGGGGGTCACCGATCAGGTCCCCGTGGCTGAACAGGGTCACCAGGTCGATGGGCCAGCCGTTGGCGTCGGCAATCCGGCGCATCCGCTGCCCCCGCTCGGTGCCGTAGTTGCGCACCGCCTGGCGGATCACCCGTTCTCCTTTTTCCCCGTGGTCGTCGATGCAGGTCTTGGCGAAGAAGTAAAACAACCCCACCCAGTAAAACTGCTGCCGCTCGGGCGCTGTGGTTTCAATATACCGGTTCTCCCAAGAAATTCCCATGGCTTGCTCGTTCCTCCTTTTAGGCCAATGTCATCCGCAGGGTGTGACGGCTGGAACCGTCCTCCTGGATGACCGTCACCTGAATATCCGGGTTGTAGCTTTCGCAGATGGCCTTGTACACCTCGTCCCGATAGATCCGGCCCAGATGGGGAGCGCCGTGGTCCTCCATCATCTCCCCCACAATCGACCGGTCCACCCGGATGTCCGCCTGGGTGGGGGTCAGGGTATGGATGGTCTTTTGGATCCGCTGGTCCAGGAAGAGGTCACTCTGCTCCACCAGGGGGATCAGGTCGTTGGCAGCGCCGCGGCGGCGGTTCTGCTCCCGCAGGCGGCAGCCCCGCTCGTTGGCCCAGGCCCGGAGGATCTTCCGCAGGGCCTCCTCCCCAAAGGCGTCGTACACCGCCTTGGCATAGTGGTACAGATGGAGGGCAAACATGCTGTGGATGGAGGAAACCTCGTTGTCCCCAAAGTCCTCCCACCGCTGGGGATGGTACTCCCCTGCCGAATAAGGCTTCTGGTTGGCCTTGCGCAGGTGAATGCGGAAGTTGCAGCATTCGTCCCCCTTGGTGAGGATCTCGCAGAGGTTCATCTGGATGGCCGGGTCAAACTTTCCGTACAGGTAGTGGTGGACCTCCTCACAGTAGATGGACCCGATCTCCAGATACTCGCCGCTCTTCTTGCCCTCCAGCACCGCCCACATATCGTTGTTGGGGCAGGTATACACCTTCATGAAGCTGTGGTCCGGCTCCGAGATGTTGAACCGCTCGTGGCCGCAGGGTTTGGAGAAGCGGGGATCGCTGTAGATGTCCTTGATGCTGCTCATGGTGATCAGGTCGGGGGGCATGCCGGCAGCGTCGGCCCGCTGGCGCTTGCGCAGGGCCCGCTCCAGGCCGAAGTCCCGCACTGCCTGGCGCATCACCCGCTCCCCCTCCAGGCCGTACTCGTCCCGACAGCCCTTCATCATAAAATAGAAGATGCTCACCCACAGATATTGCTCCCGTTCCCGGGGATCTTCCTCCAGATACTGGTTCTCCCAATTCATTCTTTCTCGCCTCCATCATCAAAAAAAGGTTGATTCTCTCCGGCCGGGATCCCTTGCATTCCTTTACTCTTCCAGAATGTGGCAGTCATCATACTCCCAGACCGCATAACAGCCGGTGCCCACGGCATATTCTTCGCTGGTGTCGCTGATGGGCAGATCGGCAATCATGGTACTGCCGTTGTCCATCGTCAGCACAAACCGGATCGACGCCCCCAAATAGACCCGCGTGGTGACGGTGCCGTGGAGGAAGTTCCGGTCCTCCGGCGGTTCCATCTGCAGGCGAAGCCGCTCCGGGCGCTGGGAGGCAATCACCTTCTGGCCCACCGCCAGATCCTCGATGGAGATGCCGTGGAGGGTGGTGTCCCCACACTGGACCACCGCCCGGTTTTCGGCGTACTCCTTGACCTCCCCCTCCATCAGGTTGGTACCGCCGATGAAGGCAGCCACAAACTGGGTCTTGGGGTGCTCGTACATCTCCAGGGGGGTGCCCAGCTGCTCCACCACACCGCCGTTCATGATGGCGATGGTATCGGCCATGGTGAGGGCCTCCTCCTGGTCGTGGGTGACGAAGATGGTGGTCACGTTCAGCTTCTTCTGAATGTTGCGGATCTCCAGGCGCATCTCCTTGCGGAGCTTGGCGTCCAGGTTGCTGAGGGGTTCATCCAGCAGCAGAAGGTCCGGGTTCATCACCAGGGCGCGGGCCAGGGCGACCCGCTGCTGCTGGCCGCCGGACAGCTCCTTGGGGTAGCGCTTGCCCAGGTTCTCCAGGCGCACCATCTCCAGACCGGCCTGTACCTTCTCTTTGATCTCCGCCTTGGGCAGGCCATGGCGCTTGAGGCCGTAGGCAATGTTCTGCTCCACCGTCATGTGGGGAAAGAGGGCATAATTCTGAAACACCATCCCGTTGGAGCGTTTGTCCGGCGGCAGGTCGGTAATGTCCTTGCTGTTGATGATGATGGACCCTTCGTCGGTCTCGGTAAGGCCGGCGATCATCCGAAGCAGGGTGGTCTTGCCGCAGCCGCTGGGCCCCAGCAGGCAGAGGAACTCCCCGTCGTCCACCGTCAGGTTGATGCCCTTGACCACGTGATTCTTCCCAAAGGACTTGTGTACATCTACGATTTCCAATTTTGCCATATCGCGATCTTCCTCCCTTTTCTTCTTCTCAATACATCTTGTCAATGCCCACCAGCCGGTCCACCACCAGCAGGATAACCGTCGTCAGCAGCAGCGTCGTGGCCGATACCGCCGCAATGGTGGGATCCACATAGTTCTTGGCGTAGGCAAAGAGCTGGATGGGCAGGGTCATAAAGCGGGAGGTGGTCAGGAAGGTGGAAATCGTCATGTTCCCAAAGGAGGTGATAAAGGCGAAGCACCCGGAGGCGATGAGGCCCGGCTTCAGGATGGGCAGCGTGACATACCAGATGGTCTTGAACCGCCCGGCCCCCATGGTGAAGGACGCCTCCTCCCAAAAGGCGTTGAACCGGTAGAGGGACGCGGTCACCGTCCGCACCACATACGGGATGCCCACCAGTGTATGGGCCACAATCAGGATAGGCATCGACCGGGGCAGCCCCAGCAGGTTGGCCATCTGCATCATGGCGATGCCGATGATGATGGCGGGGATCAGCAGCGGCGAGCCGAAGAAGGAGATGAAAAACCGTCTCCACTTGGATTTGTCCATGGCATAGGCGCTCAGCGTGCCGATCACCAGGGCGAAGAAGGTGGAGGCAAGCGCCAGCACCAGGCTGTTCCGGAAGGAATTGCGCAGGCCCGTATTGGAGAAGAAATTTTCATACCACCGCAGGCTGAAGGCGCTGGGGGTCAGGGTCAGATACTCCTCCTGGGCAAAGGAGGAGATCACCACAATGATGATGGGCAGCAGCAGATAGATGAGCAGCAGGAACACCACAATCTTGAGGATGATATAGTTTCCCTCGAAGCTCTTCTTCCGTTTGCGTTTTGTTGGAGTCACCGTGCTCACCGTCCGCCACCTCCCAGCCGTTTGGATTCAAATACCCGGTTGTTGATGTACATAATGGCAAAGGCCACCACCAGCAGGATAAAGGCCACCGCCGAGGCAAACTGGAAGTTGGCCGCCACCGTCACCTGGTTGTAGATCAGCGAGCCCAGGGTATTGACCCGGCCGCCGCCGATCAGCGTGGGGGTGACGAAGGCACTCATGGCGCTGACGAAGACCAGCGTCACGCCGGCGGAGATTCCCGGCAGGCTGAGGGGCAGGGTGACATAGAAAAAGGTCCGAACCGAGTTGGCCCCCATGGTCTTGGACGCCTGAATGGTAAAGGGGTCGATGCTCTTGAGGGAGTTGCGGATCTGCACCACCATATAGGGCATATTGGCCGCAATCATGGCGATATACACGCCGGTGCGGTTGTACATCAGCTTCAGGGGCTCGTCAATGACGCCGATGGCCATCAGCAGGTTGTTGACGAAGCCGCTGTCGGTCAGCAGGGACTGCCATCCGAAACTGGTAACAACGGTACTTGCCATGAGGGGCAGATACACCAGCACGGCCACCACCCGGACCACCTTTGACTTTACCCGGACCAGGTAATAGGCGATGGGATAGGCCAGGAAAATGGTGATAAAGGAGATAATAAGGGCCATGACCAGTGTGGAGATCAGCAGATCCACATAGTAAGAGTCGGTAAAAAAGTCGATGTAATTTTCAAGCGTAAAGCCGCTCAGCTCCATGGAGCCGTGCTTGTATTCGCTGAAGCTGAACCGCAGCAGGTACAGCACCGGAATGATGCAGACCAGCAGAACATACACCACCCCTGGCGTCAGGGCGATGCGGTTCCAGGTGGTCATTTTCAGCGGCTTATGGTTGAAAATGCCGGTATCGTTTTCGTGTTGTTTCTTCACATCTACCATCCTTTTGCGCTTCTCCAGCCTGCAGGGGCGCCGTTTTCCTTCTCAGCCCCCTGCTGGGGAGGGGCAGTCCGCTGCCCTTTTGCATAGAATGGGGATTCCTCCGGGAAGAGCAATCCCCATTCCTCCTTCTCTTCGTCGATGCCGCGACCGGCAAAGGGTTCCTATTGCTGGATCTTGGCGACGATCTCCTTGTCGGCCCGCTCGACCCAGTCGGCATTCTGGGTGCTGATGTACTCCCAATCCAGAACGATCAGCTGGGCGGCCTCCTCGTCGGTGTCGATCACCCGCTCCCGCACATCCTCCGGCAGCATGGCGGCGCTCTGGGTGTCACAGGGGCCGTAGCCGGTGGCGGGCACCTCGTACATCTGGTTCTCCGGCTTGAGGCAGAGGTTGATGAAGGCGTAGGCCAGGTTGGGGCACTCGGTCTCGTTGGAGATGACCCACTCGTTGACGGTGGCAAACACGCCCTCTTCCGGCACCACAAAGTCCACCGGGACACCCTCGTCCCGCAGCTCATAGGTGCGGCCGTCCCACCAGGTGCCAATGGCCACGTCGCCGCTGGTGATCATCTGGCCCATCTGGGCGGTGCTCTCGCCGATGGCGAAGAGGTTGGTCTCGGCCAGGCGGCCCATGGCCTCAAAGCCCGGGTCGATGTTGTACTGGTCGCCCCCGTTCAGCTCCGCCGCCATGCACAGCAGCTGCTTGCCGGCGGTGGAGGACATACGGTTGATGAGGACCGAGTCGGCATACTGCTCATCCCACAGGTCCGCCCAGGAGGTGGGAGGGGTGTCCACCAGGTCGGTGCGGTAGAAGAGGCCGTACCGTCCCCAGTTGAAGAAGACGCCCTTGCCGGTTTTGTCATAGGCGTTTTCATAGAAATACTCGTCCATCTCGATGCGGGAAAAATCGATGTCCTGCACCAGGTCGAAGGCAGCCAGGTCGGCCACTTCGCTGTCGCCCATGATGGCCACATCCACGCTGATGTTGCCCTTGCCCTCGGCAATCATCTTGGTGGAGCTGTAGGAGGGATCCAGGATGAATTCGGCGCCGGTCAGCTCCTTGAACTGGGGCAGGATGACCTCCTCCAGCACGGGGTCCAGGCTGCCGCCCCAGGAGCCGACGATCAGGGGGCCTTCTTCATACTCGATCTCTCCACCGGCAGCGGAACCGCCGGTGCTCTCCCCGGCAGACTCCGGGGCGGCGGAACTGCCGCTGCCGCCGCAGCCGGCGATCCCCAGCACCATAACCGCTGCCAACAAAAACGACAATGCTCTCTTTCTCATACTCGATCCTCCAATCTTTTTGATGTCTTTCCTTATTCCCATTCGCTCGCGCGAAACAAGAAACGCTCTCGTGGCTCCCTGCCCGCTATGCCTCCCGGCTGTTCTCCATCAGGATCACCCGCCGCAGGAAGGTCTGGGCCTCCAGGAATCCCTGGATGGATGTGTGCTCGTTCTTCCCGTGAGCGCCGGAGGGCTGCCCTGCATAGCTGCGGAAGGGGGAGATCCGGTAGATTTCCCTGGTCACCTGGGTGTAGTGCTTGGAATCGGTGCCGCCGGTCACAATATAGGGGACCACCAGCAGCCGCTCGTCCCACAGGCGGTAGGCCTCCTTCAAAATGCCATAGGTGGGGGTATCGGTGGGCGTTTCCGGGGGCGGCGGGGACTGGGTACGGACCCTCATCTGCAGCCGGGCGCTTAGATGCAGGTCGTCCGCCAGCCGCCGGATGTGGTCTGTCACCGTGTCCATGGTGTCCCCCGGCAGGAGCCGGGCATTCACCAGGACGGCAGCCTCCGAGGGGATGGCGTTGGAGGCCATCCCTGCCCGCACCACCGTGGGCACAATGGTGGTGCGCACCATGGCGTGGGTCTTTTTGTTCTCCCGCAGCGTTTGGCAGACGGCTTCCCGGGAAGAAAGGGCCTCCCGTTCCTGGGGGGACAGTTCCCCCGCCAGGCCCTTCACATAGGTTTCCACCGTGGGGGTAATCCGATAGGGGAGGGGATGGTCGTAGAGGGCGGTCACCAGCCGGGCCATTTCCTCCACCACCGACCGGCCCTCCGGTTCGGCGGAGTGGCCCCCTTCCCCTTTCAATGTAATCTCCAGGTCGCCGTAGCCTTTTTCCGCCACGCCGATCATGGCCAGGGGGCGTTTCAGGCCGAAGGGCGGGTCCATCATCACCACGCCGGCTTCCTCCAGGACGAACTCCAGCTCCACCCCCCGCTCCTTGAGCAGGTCGGCAATCTGCTGGGCCCCGGAGGGCTCGGCCATCACTTCCTCGTTGTGGCCGAAGCATAGATAAAGATCCCGGGTGGGAACGAACCCCTCCCCGATCAGCCGTTCCAGCGTCTCCAGGATGGCGATCAGCTCCACCTTCATGTCCGCCGCGCCCCGACCCCAGATGTAGGTCCCGTCGTTGTAACCGGAAAAGGGGGGATACTTCCAGTCCGGCAGGTCCTCCGGCGGGACCGGCACCACGTCCATATGGGCCAGGAAGGCAAAGGGTTTCCCCTTTCCCGTTCCCTTCCACCGGTACAGGAGGGACGCCTTCCCCACCACCTCCCGCTGGAAGGCCTTGTGCACCAGGGGATAGCTCTCCTCCAAAAACCGGTGGAAACCGGTAAACTGGCTCCAGTCCACCTGGGATTCGTCCCGGTTGGAAACGGTGGCGTAGGTAACCGCCTTGCTCAGCCGGGAAATTGCCGCGTCATGCATCCTGTTCCTCCTTTTCTGCCTCAGCCGTCCCTTCCCGGTCCAGATACCGGTCCATCCACCACAGCAGCAGCCGATACCGGTCCAGGCGGCAGTTGGGGGTTCCCCTGGCCGACATGCCGTGGCTCTGGCCGGGGAAGCGGGCAAAATATACCTCCTTGTGCAGCAGGCGCAGGGCCGAGAACATCTCCTCGCTCTGGGAGATGGGGCAGTTCATATCCTCGTCCCCATGGATCAGGAGGAGCGGCGTATGGATGCTGCGCACATAGGTGATGGGGGAATGGGCCAGGTAATGGTCCGGGTGGTCCCAGGGAAGCCCGTCAAACTCATACTCCCCGTACCGGAAGGCACAGTCGCTGGTGCCCGCCTGGCTGTACCGGTTGCAGGTGCTCCGCTCGGCCACCGCGCAGGAAAAACGGTCGGTGTGGCCGATGATCCAGTTGGTGAGGAAGCCGCCGTAGCTGCCCCCCA
Source organism: Candidatus Heteroruminococcus faecigallinarum (assembly GCA_904387055.1). Lineage (GTDB taxonomy): Bacteria > Bacillota > Clostridia > Oscillospirales > Ruminococcaceae > Heteroruminococcus > Heteroruminococcus faecigallinarum. The sequence goes on from CAJFKV010000006.1 coordinate 60,715, forward strand.
TCACGCCCCACCGCTTCTCCCCCAGGGAGAACAACCGGCTGGCCGTATCCACACAGGTCATCAGCTCCCGGTAATCCTTGCCGCCCCAGTCGTGCTTGCTGGCGCGGCTGACGGCCTCCCCTGCCCCCTGGCTGCCCGCCGGGTTGCAGATGACCACCCCATATCCCCGGCTGGCCAGCAGCTGGGCGTCGATGGAGAAGGTCTCCCCGTAGCAGTAGTGGGGCCCCCCGTGAATGTTGAGGACCACGCCCCGGGGCTCCTGGGCGGGAGCCAGGTAAAACCCCTGCCGAGGGCTGCCGTCAAAGCCGGGGAAGGAGAACTCCTGCCACACCGGCAGCTTCCTCCCGGCCAGCCACCGGGGTTCCCACAGGACGGTCTCTTCCCCTTTCCCATTTTGGAAGGCGATAACCGCCGGCCGGTCGGGGGACGTATACAGAAGGGCGATCCCTTCCTGGCAGACCGCATACCCAAAGATGGCCCGGGCCCCCTGGGTCAGCGGGGACAGCTTCCCTGTCTCCCGGTCAAACCGGCAGAGCTGGCAGCGGCTCCTGTCGGTCAGCAGGGCGTAAATCTGCCGGCTGTCGGGCGTCCAGCAAAGGCCCCCGTCCTCCCGACTGAGCCCCACGTCGCAGAGGATATAGTTGCCCACCGACCGGTCCAGGGAACGGGTACGGTTGGCAATCTGACCGCTGGGCAGGCTGGCCACATACAGGTTGAAGTTGGTGGCCTCCCAATACCGGTTGTCGTGGCTGAGAAAGGCAATAAACCGGCCGGAGGGGTCGGCGGCAGGGTGGACAATGGGTCCCCCCGGGCCGTCGATCATCTGGCAGAAGCCGTCCGCCAGGCTGTAAATCACCAGGGAATCCTGGTCGGAGTAGTCGGGGGCATGGAGGTTGGCCACCCAGCCAATCCGGTCGTTCCCCACCCAGAAGGGGGCGGCGGCGTCCCGCCTGCCTTGGGAGATGGGACGCGCCCGCTCCTCCTTGGGATCCAAATAAAAAACCTGCCGCCAGGCGCCGTCCCAGATACCGACCCCGTCGGTCTTGAACTTCATCCGGTCCACCCACTGGACCGTCTCCAGAGAAGGCAGATCCCCCGGCTGGGCGGGGGCGGGCTGGCAGGCACTGAAAGCCAGTCCTCTCCCGTCCGGCGACCAGGTCAAATGTTCCAGCCGGAGATAGGGTCCGTATCGGTGAAGGCAACCTGTCAACAGATCGCGGATTGTCAGTTTTCCGTCAGGAGAAAGATAGGCCAGCCGCCTGCCGTCCGCAGAAAGAGCCGGCTGCCTGCCAGGGAACCGTCTGCTGACTCCGCTTTCCCGTTCCTGCAGACAGATCACCTGAAAGTACCGGTCTCCTTGAGGAATGTCCTCCTGCCAAACCAGCAGCCGCCCATTATCCGAGAGGGCGACGCGGGATACCCCGGGAATTTCCAAAGCATCCTGGGGGGTAAAAGGTTGAAAGGCGTCTTTCTTTTCCATCGCGGTTCACATTCCTTTCTTCGCAGCGGCTTCTCACTTCGGCAGCGGAAAAACTTCTTTTCCCGTCCGCCGGTTTCATCTTTTCTATCACTGTATGCATGGACGGGCCCGTTGATGCCCCTTCCAAAATCCCAACGAGTTTTTTGCCATTTTATACAAAACCTTGTCTACACATTTACGCTTTTTGTATTATTAAGTAAAATATAGCGTTATTTCTTGTATTATTAAGTAAAATATGGCGTTATTTCTTGTATTATCAAGTAATTTTTGAGGAAACTGTCTGATTTTGCCCCTTCAATAAACAGATTCTGGAATACGCTCAAAGTGCACTATGTCACCTGCCTTTTCTCCTGCATCCGCTCTTTCTCCTTGGACCAATAGCACAATTTCTATAAATTCTTTTCAGGATTCCCACGAAAAAATAGCGCTTTTCTTGACCTTTTTGCTTTAAAGGGCTATTATAAAAAAGAATCTTGCCGGCAGCTTTTTGAGGGATTGCCCCCCGGGGGCCTGCCCTCCCGCCGCCGGCAGGGAGAGATGGAGATGGGGACCGCCTTCCTTGCCAAGGAGGGGCGGGCGGAGCGCCGGCCGGCCAGGCTCGCTCCTTTCCAGGAAAAGGAGGAATTGTTACGGCTTTTTTCAATCGAGAGATGGAAACCCTCCCCCGCCCGCAGCTGGAGCGGCTCCAGCTGGAGCGGTTGCAGCGGATGGCGGTGTACTGCTACGAGCGGGTCCCGTTTTACCATGAAAAATTCGACCAGGCGGGATTTGACCCCTACAAGATCAAGGCCCTGTCCGACCTGCAGTACATGCCCTTCACCACCAAGGAGGACATCCGGGACCATTATCCCACCGGTCTTTTTGCCGTTGACCGCAGGCAGGTGGTGCGGATTCACGCCTCCAGCGGCACCACCGGCAAGCCCACGGTGGTGGGCTACACCCGAAACGACCTGGACGTCTGGTCGGAGTGTGTGGCCCGCCTGTGTGTGGCGGCGGGGGCCAGCGACGAGGACACCGCCCAGATCTGCTTCGGCTACGGGCTGTTTACCGGCGCCCTGGGCCTTCATTACGGGCTGGAGCGGGTTGGGGCCACGGTGATCCCCTCCTCCAGCGGCAACACCGAGAAGCAGCTGATGCTCATGAAGGACCTGGGAACCACCACCGTCATCAGCACCCCCTCCTACGCCCTCTATATGGCGGAGGAGGCCCAGCGCCTGGGCTACCGGAAGGAGGACTTCCAGCTGCGGCTGGGGCTCTTCGGTTCCGAAGGGTGCACCCCCGAAATGCGTGCCAAGCTGGAGGAGGCCTGGGGGCTCTTCGCCACCGACAATTACGGCATGAGCGAGCTGATGGGGCCGGGGGTCTCCGGCGAGTGCCATCTCCGGTGCGGCCTCCATGTGGCCGAGGACCACTTCATCCCCGAGATCATCGATCCGGCCACCGGCCGGCGGCTGGAGGAGGGCCAAGAGGGAGAGCTGGTGGTAACCACCCTCACCAAGGAGGCCTTCCCCATGATCCGGTACCGCACCAAGGACATCTCCCGCCTGGACTTCCAGCCCTGCGACTGCGGCCGCACCCACGTGCGGATGGAGAAGATCATCGGCCGCACCGACGACATGCTGAAGATCCGGGGGGTCAACGTCTTCCCCAGCCAGATTGAAAGCGTCCTGATGACTATGCCCCAGGTGGGCGGCCATTACCTGCTGATTCTGCGGCGGGAGCGGTTTACCGACAGCCTGGAGGTCAAGGTGGAGTTGGTGGACAACACCCTTCTGGAGAACTACGGGGCTCTGGAGGCTCTCACCCACCGGATTCACGACAAGCTGAAGAGCGTCCTGGGCCTGGAGACCACCGTCACCCTGGCCGATCCCCAGACTCTGGAGCGGACCGCCGGCAAGGCCAAGCGGATTCTGGATCTGCGGGGAAACTAAGCGCGCCATTCTCTTCCGCCGGGAAGGGCGGAAGTTCCGAGAGATATGAAAAAGGAAGGTGACCCCTTTTGAAGCAACTGTTACTGGGCAACGAAGCCGTGGCCCGCGGCCTGTACGAGGGGGGACTGCGGGTGGTTTCCAGCTACCCCGGCACCCCCAGCACCGAAATTACCGAGGCCCTCAGCGCCTATCCGGAGATCTACTCCGAGTGGGCCCCCAACGAGAAGGTGGCCTGCGAGGTGGCCCTGGGCGCTGCCATCGGCGGAGCCCGGTCCTTCTGTGCCATGAAGCACGTGGGGGCCAACGTGGCGGCCGATCCCCTCTTCAGCTCCTCCTATGTAGGGGTAAACGGGGGCTTTGTCATTGCCGTAGCCGACGACCAGGGCATGCACTCCTCCCAGGACGAGCAGGATTCCCGCCATTACGCCGTGGCCGCCAAGCTCCCCATGCTGGAGCCGGCGGATTCCCAGGAATGCCTGGACTACGCCAAGGCGGCCCTCTCCCTCTCTGAGCGGTTTGACACCTCGGTGATGCTCCGCCTCTGCACCCGGGTCTCCCATTCCCAGAGCCCGGTGGAGCTGGGCCGGCGGGAGGAGGTTCCCCTGCGGGAATACCAGAAGGATCCCCGCAAGTATGTGATGATGCCCGGCAACGCCAAGGGCCGCCATGTGGTGGTGGAGGAGCGGATGAAGGCCCTCGCCCAATACGCGGAGGACTGCCCCTTTAACCGGGTGGAGATGAAGGACACCGCCGTGGGGGTCATCACCGCCGGCATCTGCTACCAATACGTCACCGAGGCCATGCCCCAGGCGTCGGTGCTGAAGCTGGGGATGGTCAATCCCCTCCCCACCAAGCTGATCCAGGAGTTCGCCGCCACGGTGGACACCCTCTATGTGGTGGAGGAGCTGGACGGGGTCATCGAGCAGCACTGCCGGGCCATCGGGGTTCAAGTCATCGGCAAGGAGCGCTTCTCCCTCCTGGGGGAATTTTCCCAGCGGACCATTGCCCAGGCGGTGGGCCTTCCCCTGCCGGAATCGGTCGCCTACCCGGAAACCGTCCCGGTGCGGCCGCCGGTCCTCTGCCCCGGCTGTCCCCATCGCGGCCTCTTCTTTGTCCTCCACAAGCTGGGGGTCATGGTGAGCGGCGACATCGGCTGCTACACTCTGGGTGCCGCCCCGCCCCTCTCCGCCATGGACACCACCCTCTGCATGGGCGCCTCCATCTCCGGCCTCCACGGTTTCAACAAGGCCCGGGGGGAGGAATCGGCCAAACGGTCGGTGGCGGTCATCGGCGACTCCACCTTTATGCACTCGGGCATCACCGGCCTGGTGGACATGGTCTATAACCGGGGGACCTCCACCGTCATCATCGTGGACAACTCCACCACCGGCATGACCGGCCACCAGAACAACCCGGCCAACGGCCTGGACATCCACGGCGCCCCTGCCCCGGCGGTCTCGCTGGAGGAGCTGTGCCGGGCGGTGGGGGTCCGGCGGGTGCGGGTGGTGGATCCCGGCGACCTGAAGGCCACCGAGGCAGCCGTCCGGGAGGAGCTGGACGCGCCCGAAACCTCGGTCATCATCGCCCGCCGTCCCTGCGCCCTGCTCAAGTCGGTCAAGGCAAAGCCCGCCCTGGCAATCGATCCCCAGAAGTGCATCGGCTGCAAGTCCTGCCTGCGGATCGGCTGCCCCGCCATCTCCATGAAGGACGGCAAGGCGGTCATCGACGACACCCTGTGTGTGGGCTGCGGCCTCTGCGAGAGCCTCTGCCCCAAGGGCGCCATCGGCAGCAAGGAGGTGCAGTAAGATGATGGATCAGGTAACAAGCGTGATGATTGTAGGCGTGGGGGGCCAGGGTTCCCTGCTGGCCAGCCGGCTGCTGGGCCATGTGCTGCTGGAGGCCGGCTATGACGTGAAGGTATCGGAGGTGCACGGCATGTCCCAGCGGGGCGGCTCGGTGGTCACCTACGTCCGGTACGGCAAGAAGGTGGCTTCCCCGGTCATCGAGCAGGGGGAAGCGGACGTAATCGTCTCCTTTGAGCTGTGTGAAGCGGCCCGCTGGCTGCCCTACCTGCGCAAAGGCGGCAAGCTGATCGCCAGTTCCCAGCGGATCGACCCCATGCCGGTCATCACCGGGGCCGCCTCCTATCCGGAGGCCATCCCCCAGACCTTCCAGACCCTGGGGGTGGACGCCACCGTGGTGGATGCCCTGGCCCTGGCCGAGCAGGCCGGCAGCGCCAAGGCCGCCAATGTGGTGCTGATGGGGGTCCTTTCCCAGCACCTGGAGTTTCCCCTGGAGGCTTGGCAGGAGGCAATCCGCCAGCTGGTCAAGCCCGCTTTTGTGGAGATGAACCAGCAGGCGCTGCTCCTGGGCCGTGCCGCCCAATAGCCGTCTTCTGTATTGATAAAAATCCCGATGAAAAGGAGAGTCGTTTCCCATGTCCAAGCCCTACTGGAATCCCATCGAGACCGCCTCCCGGGAAGAGCTGCGGTCCCTTCAGCTCCAGCGCCTGCAGAACACCGTCCGCCGGGTTTACGAGAAGGTCCCCTTCTACCGGGAAAAGTTTGACCAGCTGGGGGTCAAGCCGGAGGACATCCGCACCCTGGCCGACCTGTCCAAGCTGCCCTTTACCTACAAGCAGGACCTGCGGGACAATTATCCCTACGGCCTGCTGGCTGTTCCCCTGGAGGAGGTTACCCGCGTGCAGGCCACCAGCGGCACCACCGGCCGGCAGACGGTGGTCTGCTATACCGACAACGACCTGAATATCTGGGGAGAGGTGACCGCCCGTGCCCTCACCTCCGCCGGCGCCGACCAGCGGGACATCGTCCATGTGTCCTACGGCTACGGCCTCTTCACCGGCGGCCTGGGGCTTCACCAGGGCGCCCAAACCATCCGCGCCACCACCATCCCCGTCTCTTCCGGCAACACCAAGCGCCAGGTCCAGATCCTCAAGGACCTGCGCTCCACCGTCCTCTGCTGCACCCCGTCCTACGCCCTCTACATCGGCGAAACCGCCCGGGATTCCGGCGTCACCCCCGATCAGCTGGCGCTGAAGGCGGGCGTCTTCGGCGCCGAGCCCTGGACCCCCAAGATGCGGGCCCAGATCGAGGAGCTGCTGGGGATCGAGGCCTTCGACATTTACGGCCTGTGTGAGATCATCGGGCCCGGCGTCAGCGTGGACTGCCACTGCCACGACGGCCTGCACATCAACGAGGACCACTTCCTGCCGGAGATCATCGATCCCGATACCGGCGAGGTCCTTCCCGAGGGGGCCGAGGGAGAGCTGGTCTTCACCTGCATCACCAAGGAGGCCATGCCCCTCATCCGGTACCGTACCCGGGACATCTGCACCCTCAACTACGAGCCCTGCTCCTGCGGGCGGACCTTGGTGCGGATGAGCAAGCCTCGCGGCCGTACCGACGACATGATGATTATCCGCGGCGTCAACGTCTTCCCCAGCCAGATCGAAGGGGTCCTCCTGGACACCAAGGGAATTACTCCCAACTACATGATCGAGGTGGACCGGATCAACAACACCGATACCATCGAAGTGAGCGTAGAGGTGGCACCGGACTTTGAATTTGACGTGATCCGTCTGGTGGAGGAGAAGCAGCGGGAGCTGGAGCGGGCACTCCAGCAGGTCCTGAACATCTCGGTCAAGGTCAACCTGGTGGGCGCCCGGACCCTGCAGCGCAGCGAGGGCAAGGCCAAGCGGGTGATCGACCACCGCCAGCTCCACGAATGAGCGGCTTCAACGATAAAGAGGAGGTTATAAGCCATGTCTGTTAAGCAGATCTCTGTTTTTGTCGAGAACAAATCCGGCCGCCTGGCCGAGATTGCCTCGATCCTGCGGGAGAACCAGATCGACATCCGCGCCCTCACCCTGGCGGATACCACCAAGTTCGGCATTCTGCGCCTCATCGTCAACGATCCGGAGAAAACCCTCCAGATCCTGCGGGACGCGGGGATGACCGTCTCCCTCACCAGCGTCATCGTCATCGCCGTCCAGGATAAGCCCGGCGGCCTCTGCGGCGCCTTGGACATCCTCAGCGCCAACAACATCGACGTGGAGTATATGTACGCCTTCATCAGCCGGGACGATACCTGCGCCTCGGTGATCTTCCGGGTCGCCGCCGAGGAGCTGGCCTCCAAGCTGCTCACCGAAAACGGCTTCCGCCTGCTGGAGCAGGAGGACATCTACCGGCTGACCAAGTAACTCTTCCCCTTGCGCAGCTGCGCCCCTCCCACTCGGTGGGAGGGGCGCTTTTTTGCGGGAAAAAACAGCCTTTCCCCTTGCACATGAAAAAGAAATCTGGTATCCTGATTATATCCCCCCCAGGGGGATATAATCAGTAGGATGTCCCTGCTGCAAAGGAGGTTCCTCCCCATGAACGCCACCCACAAAACCGCCATCGGCTGGGCGGTGCTGGCTGCCGCCCTGTATGCCCTCAGCTCTCCCTTTTCCAAACTGCTTCTTCAGGAGGTGAGCGCCACCATGATGGCGGCCCTTCTGTACCTGGGGGCCGGGGTGGGGATGTCCTGCCTTGGCCTTGTGCAGCGGCGAAGCGGGCACCCCCGGCAGGAGAGCCGCCTGACCCGCCGGGAGCTTCCCTATACCCTGGGGATGGTGGTGCTGGACATGGCCGCCCCGATCCTCCTCATGGCTGGGCTCACCATGACCACCCCGGAAAGCGCCTCCCTGCTCAACAATTTTGAGATCGTGGCCACCTCCCTGATCGCCCTCCTGTGCTTCCGGGAGGTCATCGGCCGCCGCCTGTGGGGCGCTATCGGGCTCATCACCCTCTCCAGCCTCCTTCTCTCCCTGGAAGGGGGCGCCAGCCTGCGGTTTTCCTGGGGGTCGGCGCTGGTGCTGGGGGCCTGTGTCTGCTGGGGATTTGAGAACAACTGCACCCGGATGATGTCCTCCAAGGACCCGTTGGAAATCGTGGTCATCAAGGGCTTCGGCTCGGGAGGCGGCGCCCTCCTCATCGCCCTTCTGCTGGGGGAAAGGCTTCCCCCCTGGGGGGATCTGTTGGCCGCTTTGCTGCTGGGGTTTGTCTCCTACGGGCTGAGCATCTTTTTCTACGTCTACGCCCAGCGAAGCCTGGGAGCCGCCCGTACCAGCGCCTATTACGCGGTATCCCCCTTCATTGGGGCCGGCCTTTCCCTGGTGATTTTCCGCCAGGCGCCGGGAGTTTTCTTCCTCCCCGCCCTGGCTTTGATGGCACTGGGGGCCTATCTGGCCGCCGTCCCATCCCGTCAAGCGGAGGACGCCGCCTCCCTGGCTCCCGAGCCTCCCCAGCCCTGAATCTCCTCTATTTTTCCACAGACAGATCTCCC
>CAJFKV010000007.1 GCA_904387055.1 Candidatus Heteroruminococcus faecigallinarum
GCGTACCGGGAGGTACGCCGGTCGGCAGGGGGCGGCGGGGGATTTCCCCCGCCTGGCTTTCTGGGAACTCTTTCTCCACAGAAAGAGTTCCCCTGGGGGGTCCGGGGGGCGGAGCGCCCCCGCAAAAGGGGGTGTGGGGGAATCCCCCCACATAAATCGGCAGACGGGCCGAAGGCCCGCACGGCAGAAGGGCGGCGCAGCCGCCCGCCTCCCCCCGCCCTCGGCAGAGGGCCACCTAGGAAACTGGGGGCAGCAGCCCCCGCCGCTGGAGTTCCGCCTTGACGGTGGGGTAAGCGTCCAGCTGGGTGTGGGGGAGGAACATGGCCGCCTGCATCTGATGGAGGAAATCCTTGGAGTCGGCCAGGGATTGGTAGACCACCTGCTGGGGGCAGTCCAGAGCGGTCTGGAGCAGGTTCCGGTCCAGGAGGAGCATCCTCGCCCCCGTCAGGGAGGTGTTCCCCAGCACCCGGAACTTCTCCCGGGGCAGGTCCGGGTAAAGGCCGATGGTGATGGCCGACTCCAGGTTCAGATGAACCCCGAAGGCGCCGGCCGCGTTAAAATGGGCGATCTGCCCCAGCTCCAGCCCCAGGGAGTCCAGCAGATAGGAGACCATGGTGTTGGCGGCGGCCTTGGTAGCCATGAAGCTGCGCAGGTCCTCCTGGGTGAAGGTGAGGGGCTGGCCGGTGGCCGATTCCTCCGCCGTGGCGTATACCACCGCCAGCTGCTCCCCTTCCCGGATCACCCGGGGAGAGGCGCCTTCCTGCATGGCGCCGGACAGGTCCACCCAGCCGTTCAGCATCAGCTGGGCCAGCAGATCCACCACCCCGGAACCGCAGATGCCCTTGGCCTTCCCGCCGCCGATGGTGGTAAAGCGCAGCTGGGGTCCCTGGATGGTCACCGTGTCGATGGCGCCCGGCCCGGCCCGCATGCCGTGCTTGCTGATGCCCCCCTCCAGGGCGGGGCCGGCGGCCCCGGCCACGGCGGTCAGGTAGTCCCGGCAGCCCACCACCAGCTCCCCGTTGGTGCCGATGTCCATGAGGATGGAGGGCTCCTCCTCCTGGGCAATGGCGGAGGCCAGGATGCCGGCCACCGTGTCCCCGCCCACATAGTCGGCCACCGAGGGCAGGCAGAAGACCTCCCCGCCCACCGGCAGGCCCAGCTCCTCTGCCGGGAGGAAGCCCGCCTCGTTGAAGACCGGCGCCCCCGGGGTGGGGAAGAGGGGCCAGGGGTCGATCCCCAGGAGAAAGTGGGTCATGGTGGTGTTGCCCGCCGCCACCAGCAGGCCGCAGTCCTTGGGGGAGATGCCGGTGGACCGCTCCAGGGAAGCCATCAGCCCCCGGAGGGTGTCCAGGGTGGCGTTTTGCAGCTCCTGGAGCCGCTGGGGCTTGTTTTTTGCGTAGAAAATCCGGCTGAGGATCTCCTCTCCCCAGGGAATCTGGCCGTTGAAGGCGCTTTCCTGGGTCAGGGACCGGCCGGTGGACAGGTCCACCAGCTCCATCACCACGGTGGTGCTGCCCAAGTCCACCGCGTAACCGAAGCACCGGGACGCAGTATCCCCCGCCTCCACCCGGACCACCTGCCATCGGTCCGGATGGCGGACGACGGTGGCCGTCACCGTCCAGTCCTCCTGGCGGCAGAGGGGGTACAGGGTTTTGAGGACCCGGTAGGGGAGCTCCACCGGCGCGTCCAAACGGGGAGCCAGCTCCCGCAGCAGCCGCTCCTTGTCCCCCACGCAGTCATCCAGCCGGGCGGGGGGCAGGCGAAGGGCGATCTTTTGGCACAAAGGATTCATGGGGGATTCCTCCTAACAGCAAAGCCCCCGGCCGGGGGCGGAATGGGCGGACGGTCAGTCCAGGGCAAAGAGGCGGCGGGCGTTTTCGCAGGTGCGGTTCAGCAGCTCCTGCACAGGGATCCCCTTTACCTGGGCCAGGGCCTGGGCGGTGTAGGGGAGGAGACGGGAATCACACCGGCGGCCCCGATGGGGCTCGGGGGCCATGTAGGGGCAGTCGGTCTCGATGAGGAGCCGGTCCAGGGGAACCTGGGCCGCCGCTTCCAGGGCGCGCCGGGCGTTTTTGAAGGTGACCACCCCGGTGAATCCCACATACATCCCCAGCTCCACCACCTCCCGGGCCATCTGGGCGGAACCGGAGAAGCAGTGGACCACCCCCGCCGGCCGAAGGCGGCGCAGCAGGTCCAGGGTATCCCCGTGGGCGTCCCGGTCGTGGATGATGACCGGCAGGTTCAGCTCCCGGGCCAGGTGCAGCTGCTCCTCAAAGAGGCGGAGCTGGATCTCCTTGGGGGAGTAATCGTAGTAGTAGTCCAGGCCGATCTCCCCAATGGCGCAGACCGCCGGGTCCCGGGCCAGCCGGCGCAGCTGGTCCAGATAATCGGCCGGCGCCTCGGCGGACTGCTGAGGATGGACCCCCACCCCGCAGTGGAAGAAGGGCCAGCGGCGGGCCAGCCGGATGCCTGCCCAGGAGGAATCCAGGTCGCTGGCCGCATTGACCACCCCCACAATCCCCTCCAGGGGGAGGGAGGCGATCACCTGGTCCCGGTCCGGGTCAAAACGCCCGTCGTCGTAGTGGGCGTGTGAGTCAAAGATATTGACGTACATCGAACGATCAGGTCTCCTTTTTTCCATGGTGACGCAGCCGGGCCCCCGCCCAGACTGCCAGCGTGAGCCCCATCATGATCCATGCCCCCATGCCGGGAACGGTGCCCTCCCAGTCCGGGAGGGCAATAATCATGGACAACAGGGCGGAAGCCAGCCACAAGGCCGGCTGGATCAGGCCGGGCCACCAGGCTCGGCGGCGGGCCAGGGGAATCTGCAGCAGGCAGAGGCCCACCAGCCCGATCAAAACCAGCACGATCAGGATCAACGTGCTCCATAGTCCAAATTCCATCGGTATTTTCTCCTACTGAGTCCTGCTGGAAAGCCCCGGGGGCTTTCCGGGAATTTGCGGCGCTGCTCCCGCTACGAACGGCAGAAATCGTCCAGCACCCGGCAGTTCAGCCGGCTGCACCCGTCCAGGTATCCCTGGAGCATCCGGGCGATGGCCTTGGCGCCGCCGGGGGTATCCGCCTCGATGTTGAGAGGCATCAGCGGGTCGTGGAGGGACAGGCGCAGGAGGAACCATCCCCGCAGCCCCTCCCGGTCGAAGGAATAGCGCAGGCCCTCGTGGTTGTCGGGCGCCAGCTGCCAGCCCTCCTGGCCGGCGGCATAGTCCCGCAGACCCTCCAGCACCTGCTGTCCATAGGCGGCAAACTCCTCCCCTTCAATGGGCAGGCGCAGCTCCTTGGCCTCCGCCGGCTCCCCCAGCTTCTCCACCAGGGAGGAGAGGGTCTTGCCCTGGCGGCGGAGGCGGGCGGCCTGGATCAGCAGCTTGACGCACAGGTAGGCGCCGTCGTCCAGGAAATAGTTTTCCCGCAGGGCCCCGTGGCCGGAGGTCTCCATGGCCAGGGGGGCGCTGATGCCCTCCCGGTTCAGGCGGATGGCCTCGTTGATCACGTTCCGGTAGCCCCGCTTGAACCGGTGATGGACCCCGCCCAGCTCCCTGGTAATAAAATCGGCCAGCTGGGAGGAGGTGACCGAGTCGGTCACGATGGTGGCGCCCGGGTCCTCCTCCAGCACGATGGCGGCCATGAGGGCGATGAGGCGGTTCCGGTTCAGCTCCTCTCCGTCCCCGTCCACGGCGCCGGCCCGGTCCACGTCGGTGTCAAAGATCAGCCCCAGGTCGCAGCCGTTCTCCACCACCGCCTGGGTGATGGAGGCCATGGCCGCCGGGTCCTCCGGGTTGGGGATATGGTTGGGGAAACGGCCGTCCGGCTCCAGGTAGCGGCTGGCGGATACATCCGCCCCCAGGGGGGCCAGCACCTTGCCGGCGAAGAATCCCCCCGCCCCGTTGCCCGCGTCCACGGCGATCTTGAAGCCCAGCAGGGGCTGGTCGTAGTGGTCCGGGTCCTGGATGCCCCGGCGGATCTTCTCCGCCAGGTAGGCGGCGTAGTCGTCGATCAGATTTGCCGGGCGGAGGGTACCGCGGCCGCCGGTCTTCCGGGGCTGGGCGCACAGGGCGATGATGGCCTTGATGTCCTCCTTTTCCAGCCCGCCCTGGGCGGTAAAGAACTTCAGGCCGTTGCGGTTGAAGGGCAGGTGGCTGGCGGTAATCATGATGGCCCCGTCGTACCGGTGCCCCTCCAGCACAGTGGACATGAACATGGCGGGGGTGGAGGCCATGGCGCAGTCAACCACCTGCACCCCCTCCTCCAGCAGGCCCTCTGCCGCCGCCTGGGCCAGGGCAGGGCCGGACAGACGGCTGTCCCGGCCGATGGAGACGGTCAGCTGCTCCAGGGGCTTGTCCAGCCGCTGGGACAGCCACACCCCAAAGGCGGCCGCCAGGTCGGCGGCGGCAGCAGCCGTCAGGTTGACCGGCTCTCCAGGTATTCCTTCCAGGGCAACGCCCCGGATGTCGCTTCCATTCTGCAAGGCACGGTAATCCGCCATAAACATTCTCCTTTGCATCGTCTGCCGGGCGCCCGGCTCCTCTGGAGCGGCGCCCTGTTTTCCATTTTATCTTACCACATTTTCCTCTTCAAGGGAATCGTATTGCGAGGAAATGAACAAAGTGGAAATCCCCGCAGATTCTCCGGTTTCGCCGGGGAAAACAACACGCCCCCGGCGTCCCGACAGGGGAAACCGGGGGCAAAACGGAATCTCTACACCAGAAGGAGGAACCCCACCAGCAGGAGGGCCCCCGCGGCGGTGGCGTACCAGGCCAGGCGGCGACGGCCGCGGCGGCGGAGCAGCTCCTCCCGGCTGGCGGGAAGGAGGGGCGTTTCCCCCAGGCTGAGGGGGGTAGACAGATGCTCCAGCCAGGCAAAAGCGCCGTCCACCCCCAGGGCCAGCAGGCAGGCGGGGACCGCCCCCGCCAGGATGGGGCCGGCCGCCCCCTGCCCCAGTCCTTCCGCCACCAGCTGCCCCAGGCCGCCGGCCCCGGCAAAGGCCGCCAGGGTCACCAGCCCCACGGCGGCTACCGCCGCCCGGCGGACCCCCGCCATGGCGGCGGGGAGGGCCAGGGGAAGCTGGATCCGCAGCAGGATGGAGGCAGGGGTCAGGCCCATGGCGCGGGCGGTTTCCTGGACATCGGGGGAGATGGCCCGAAGGCCGGCGGCGGTGCGGCTGGCCACCAGCAGGACGGCATAGACCAGGATGATCCCCAGGGAAGGGGCGGTTCCCATCCCCAGCAGGGGGACGGTCAGCGCGATGAGGGCCAGGCGGGGAACGGTCTGGATCAGGTGGGCGGCTGCGGCCACCGGCTTTTCCAGCAGGGGACAGCGGCTGGTCAGAAAGCCCAGAACGCCCCCGGCCCCGGCGGCGACGGCGGCGGTGAGCAGGACGAGGCCCAGGTGCTGGGCCAGGAGAGAGGCGATCCGGGGAGCGTTTGTCCCCAGGTATTGTCCCAGTTCCATCATTGGGCAGTCCCTCCTTCCTGGATCAAGAACCGGCGGCTCAGGGTGGAGACCAGGCTTCCCTTGGTAATCAGCCCCCGCAGCACGCCCCGATCGTCCACCACCGGCAGGGTGGACAGCTCCTCCCGGTTCACCCGCTGGAGGAGGGAGACGATGGATTCCTCCGGCCGGCAGGTGGGGGGAGAGGGATCCATCAGCTGGGCCAGGGTAGCGGTCTCCTGGGCCGGGGCGCCCTCCTGGGCCCGGCGGCCCAGGGCCTTGACCGACACCACCCCCAGCAGCCGGTGCCGGCCGTCCACCACCATCAGGCTGTCCACCTTGCTCATCCGCATCACCTCCACCGCCCGCAGGAAGGCCATGTCCCCCGGGGCGGTAACCGGCGTGGTGAGCATGATGTCCTGGGCGCGGATCAGCTGGGGGCTGCTCCAGATCCGCCCCCGCCCCACAAATTCCCGGACAAAATCGTCCGCCGGGTATTTGAGGATGTTTTCCGGTGTGTCGTATTGAAGGACCCGGCCCCGGTCCATGATGCAGATCCTGCCGGCAATTTTGATGGCCTCGTCCATGTCATGGGTGACAAAGAGCACCGTCCGGCGGGAGCGGGCATGGAAGGAGATCATCCGGTCCTGCAGCTGGGAGCGGGTAATGGGGTCCAGGGCGGCGAAGGGATCGTCCATGAGAAGGAGCTCCGGATCGCCTGCCAGGGCCCGGGCCACCGCCACCCGCTGCCGCTGCACCGGGGCGAGCTGGGAAGGATAGCGGAAGAGGGTCTCCTCCGGCGGCAGGCCTGCTTCCTCCACCAGCCGGGCGGCCCGGTTCTGCCGCTCCCCGGGGGGCAGCCCCTCCAGGCAGGGGAGGAGGGACAGGTTCTCCTCCACCGTCAGGTGGGGAAAGAGGCCGGGCCGCTGGGTGACATACCCGATCCGGCGGCGAAGGGAGACCGGGTCCTCCCGGCGGATATCCTGCCCGTCCAGAAGGACCTGCCCGGCCGTGGGCTCCTCCAGCCGGTTGACCATCCGAAGACAGCTGCTCTTGCCGCAGCCGGAGGGGCCGATCAGCACCACCATCTCCCCTTCCCGGGCGGTGAAGCTCACCTGCTCCAGCACCGGCTGCCGCCGGATCTCCAGGGACACCTGGCGAAACTCCAACATCTGGCATCGCTCCTTTCCAGGGCGCATTCCTCAACAGGCTTGTTGACAACCTGAATTATAGCATAAGGTTGTAGGCGGTACAAGAGCGGGAGGCAGCCCGGGGAGGGAAAATTTTTCCGCCCCGGCCTTTCCACAAGTTTTTCCTCTTTCCCAGGGGAAAAGCAGGGCAGAATGGAGAAATTTTCCCGCGGGTGGCCGCGAGGCATGTTTTTATTTGACAAACAGCCGGTTTTGCGATACTTTTTATGATAGTATGATTTTGCTCCGCCCACAAAGGCGGAGGATGGAGGAACAGATGGCACTGCTGACAAAAGCCCCCCGGGGCACCCAGGATATCCTTCCTGCCAAGATTGCCCCTTGGCAGGCCATGGAGCGGGAGCTGATCGCCACCGCCCAGCGGTTCGGCTTTCAGGAGATCCGCACCCCTACCTTTGAGCACACCGAGCTCTTCAACCGTTCGGTGGGCGACACCACCGACGTGGTGCAGAAGGAGATGTACACCTTCCAGGACAAGGGCGACCGGTCCATTACCCTCCGCCCGGAGGGAACCGCCGGCGCCGCCCGGGCGGTGATCGAGCACGGCCTTCTGGCCGAGGCGTTGCCGGTCAAGGTAAGTTACCTGCTCTCCTGCTTCCGGTATGAAAAGCCCCAGGCCGGCCGGCTGCGGGAGTTCCACCAGTTTGGCGCCGAGATGTACGGCTCCGCCTCCCCGGCGGCCGACGCCGACCTGATCGCCCTGGCCAGCCAGGCTCTGGAGAACATCGGCATCCGGGAGGTTTCCCTGGAGATCAACTCCATCGGCTGCCCCCACTGCCGCCCCGTCTACCTGCAGGCCCTGCGGGAATACTTCGGCGCCCGGCAGGACCAGCTCTGCCCCACCTGCCGGGAACGGCTGGGGAAGAATCCCCTGCGGATTTTGGACTGCAAGAACCCGGACTGCGCCGCCATCGCCGCCGGCGCCCCCCTGGTGCTGGATCACCTGTGCGGGGACTGCCGGGAGCATTTTGACGGGCTGAAGGCCCGGCTGGACGCCATGGGAATCCCCTACACCGTCAATCCCCGGATTGTCCGGGGGCTGGACTATTACACCCGCACCGTCTTTGAATTTGTCAGCAGCGGCATCGGCGCTCAGGGAACCGTCTGCGGCGGCGGCCGGTATGACGGGCTGATCCAGGAGCTGGGCGGCCCCCAGACCCCCGCCCTGGGATTTGCCATGGGATTGGAGCGGCTGCTGCTGGTGCTGGAAGCCCAGGGGAACCCGCCCGCCCAAGGGGAACGGTGCGACCTGTATGTGGCCCCCATGGGGGAGAACGCGTCGGTCCGGGCCTTCCAGCTGGTGAACCTGCTGCGGGCAGAGGGCTACTACGGGGAGACCGACCTGATGGGCCGCTCCCTGCGGGCCCAGATGAAGTACGCCGACAAGCTGGGCTGCCGGTTTTCCCTGGTGCTGGGCGACAACGAGCTGGAAACAGGGGAGGCACGCCTCAAGGATATGGAGACGGGCGAGAGCCTGCCCATCCCCCTGGGGGAGGGCTTCCTGGAGGAGTTTGACCGGCGGATGGCCGCCCGGGCGTATGCCCAGTTGGAACAGTCGATCCAGGAGGAGCTGGCCGGGGAGTAAACGGCCGCATCCCTGTTATTTGGAATAATCCATCCCTTCGGGGAAGAATCGGGAAAGGAAGAAGGACAATGGCAGATACCATGAAGGGCCTCAAGCGCACCCATTACTGCGCCAAAATTGAGGACAGCGAGATTGGCAAGGAGGTTGTGGTCTGCGGCTGGGTCCAGAAGACCCGCGACCTGGGAAATTTGGTCTTTATCGACCTGCGTGACCGCACCGGCATCATTCAGCTGGCCTTTGACGATACCACCGACCGGGAGGTCTTCCAGAAAGCCGCCGCCGCCAGGGCCGAGTATGTCCTGATGGCCCGGGGCGTGGTGCGGGGACGGGAAAGCCCCAACCGGGAGATCAAGACCGGCAACATCGAGGTGCTGGTGAAGGAGCTGCGGGTGCTGGCAAAATCCCAGACCCCGCCCTTTGAAATCACCGACCAGACCAACGTGAAGGAGGAGCTGCGCCTGCGGTACCGGTATCTGGACCTGCGCCGCAGCGAGATGCAGGAGGCCATCATGCTCCGCCACCGGATCGTCAAATGCGCCCGGGACTACTACGACGACAACGGCTTCCTGGAGATCGAGACCCCCGTTCTCATCAAGTCCACCCCCGAGGGGGCCCGGGACTATCTGGTGCCTTCTCGGGTGCATCCCGGCAAGTTTTATGCCCTGCCCCAGTCCCCCCAGCTGTATAAACAGCTGCTGATGCTCTCCGGCTTCGACCGGTATATGCAGGTAGCACGGTGCTTCCGGGACGAGGACCTGCGGGCCGACCGGCAGCCTGAGTTTACCCAGATCGACCTGGAGATGTCCTTTGTGGACGAGGACGATGTGATGACGGTGAACGAGGGGTTCATGAAGCGGGTCTTTGAGGAGATTTTGAATGTCCAGATCAAGACCCCCTTCCCCCGGATGCCCTATTCGGAGGCCATGAGCCGCTACGGCAGCGACAAGCCGGACACCCGGTTCGGCCTGGAGCTGCGGGACCTGACCCCCCTTCTCCATCACTGCGCCTTCAAGGTCTTTGCCGGCGCCATCGAGGCGGGCGGATCGGTGCGGGCCATCAACGTGAAGGGCGCCGCCTCCACCCTCTCCCGGAAGGAGATCGACAAGCTGACCGACTTTGTGAAGACCTACCGGGCCAAGGGCCTGGCGTTCACCCGCATCACCGAGGACGGGGAGAGCTCTTCCTATGAAAAGTTCCTCACCGAGAATGAGAAGGTGGCGATCCGCGCCTTCCTGGATGCCCAGGTGGGGGATGTCATCCTCATCGTGGCCGACGGAAACAACCAGGTGGTCTTCGACGCCCTGGGAGCCCTGCGGGTGGAGCTGGCCAAGCGGCTGGGCCTCATCAAGAAGGGGACCTTCAACCTGCTGTGGGTGACCGACTTCCCCCTCTTCGAGTACGACGAGGAGGAGGGCCGCTATGTGGCCAAGCATCACCCCTTCACCTCCCCCAAGCATGAGGATCTGGACCGGCTGGAGAGCGACCCCGGTTCCTGCCGGGCCCGGGCCTACGATATGGTCCTCAACGGCTGCGAGGTGGGCGGCGGTTCCATCCGGATCAACGATCCGGAGATCCAGAACCGGATGTTCCACGCGCTGGGCTTTACCGACGAGCAGGCCCAGGAGCGGTTCGGCTTCCTGCTGGATGCCTTCAAGTTCGGCGCGCCGCCCCACGGGGGAATGGCCTTCGGCCTGGACCGGCTGGTGATGCTGCTGCTGGAAAAGGAATCGATCCGGGATGTCATCGCCTTCCCCAAGGTGCAGACCGCCACCGAGCTGATGACCATGTGCCCCGCCGAGGTAGAACCCAAGAGCCTGGAGGAGCTGCACATCGCCGTGACCGAGAAGGAATAGTTTCCTTCCCTGCCCCAAAAACAAAAAGAGCCCGCCCCACAGGGGCGGGCTCTTTTGCTTTGCCGGTGAAAGCGGGCCGGTTTTTCTGCCTGGCCGTTAAACGGTGCTCTCCATCAGAGAGGTGCCCTGGGCCAGGGAATCCCGGTGGCGCTGGAAGGTCTTGATCATGTCCAGGATGTAGTCCTGCTCCTCCTCGGACAATTCCTTGGAACAGCTGTAAATCTCGGATAGAAGGAGCGCGCTGCGTTCCAGATCTTGGGAGATTTCCATCCTGCCGTTTCCGGTGAGAAGCCACTCCTCCTGAATCTGCAGAACGCTGCAGATGGCGTGAATCACCAGGGGCTGAGGAGTGACTTTGTTGTATTCGATATTGGAGATCACGCCGCGGGAAACGCCGATTGCTTTGGCCAGGGAATCCTGAGTATATCCTTTTTGTTTGCGGGCCTGCTTGAGCCGTAGAGAGATTCCGTCCATGTTATCTACCTCCGCATACCCATAGTATACCACAGGCAAACGTCTTGTCAAGACAGAATGAAATCCGATGCAAATGGTACTGACAAGATAAATAAAAGGATATATTATGAATTTATAAATCAAACCGAGACAAGCGAAATGGATAGGGAAGGGAGCAGGAAGGATGACGAGACCGAACAATTTTCGAAAATTAAACGCCATCATGGAAGAAGCCAGTAAGCTGCCCCTGGAGGAACAGGAAGTGTTGTTGGCCGTGATCCGGGGAATGCAGGTTACCCGTCGAAGTTTGACAAAGAGTCGCCGGCGGTTCCCCAGGACTCCGCAGCGGAAGGAAGATCGTTAGAATCCTCCAATGGGTAATGGATTCACCAAGACATATAGCCATTTTTCTTGACAAGATCCCCCTTTTCTTCTATAATAAAAACCAGCAAAAGGGAGTAGCCGGAAACACCTAGTCAACATACTGGCGAGCACGCCTGGCTGGGTGGACTTGCGAAGAGTTGGTGAGACTTTTGACGTGGAGTACACGTCAAAAGTCTTTTTTTTTCGCCTATCGCGGGGAAAGAACGAACGGGCGGGGAAACTGCTTTGCAGTTTGTGGTGGATGCTTGAGGCGCCTTTGAACGCCTGGAACGGCATGGGAAAAGAGACAGGTACCCGCTGCCGGCAGCGGCCCTTTGCGGGATTTTGTGGTGAGGAGAGAACAATATGGATTTTGTGGAGATTGTGCTCATTGGTGTGGGCTTGTCCATGGACGCGGCGGCGGTATCGGCCATCAGCGGCATGAGCATCCGGGGGCTGCGGGTCCGGGAGGCGGTGTCCATTGCCTTGGCATTTGGACTGTTCCAGGGTTTGATGCCCCTCATCGGGTATTTTGCTGGGTCGGCCTTTGCCCAGCTGATGGCGTCTTTTGCCCCCTGGGTGGCGCTGGTGGTTCTCTGTGCAGTGGGTGCCAAAATGTTATGGGAAGCGTTCCATGGCGACGGGGACGAGGGGATGAATCGCTTTTCCTACCGGCTGCTGCTGGCCCAGGCGGTGGCCACCAGCCTGGATGCGCTGGCGGTGGGGGTAAGCTTTGCCGCTGTCCAGGTGGACATTGTGTGGGCGGCCGGCATCATCGCCTGCTGCACCTTCCTGATCTCCCTGGTATCGGTGTACATCGGGCGGGTCTTTGGTGCTGCCCTGGCCGATAAGGCCCAGATCCTGGGTGGGGTGATCCTGATCCTCATCGGCATTCGGATGGTGCTTTGATTCCAAAGGATACTTTAACGGCATAGAAAAAGGGCTCCAAGGTTCCTAGGACCTTGAGGCCCTTTTCTTTGTGGATAAGAAGACATTCCGAGGGAAAAACAAGCCGGTGGCCTGTACTTCCCCTTTGCAGCGGAAAACGGGATGTCCCAGGGCGAAAGGGAAAATATGGGAGTCCGCTATCCTGTGAAGATTCACAAAAATCGCAAGAATGGATTGACAATCCAAACGGGTTTTTATAATATGAAAGCAGGAGAAATAAAATTCAACAGAATTGTTTGAAATTTTTATGGTATTTTCCGTAATATTCCAGCATTGGAAGAGAGGTCAATGCCGTTCGGGGGGAAATCCCTTCTTTTGGGGGCGGAAAAAGAAGGGGGAACCTGCGTTTTGACTGCAATATGGGAGGTGGAGAGAAGAGGATGACCTTTCAACAGCTTCGGTATTTTATTGCCACAGCCGATTACAAAAGTTTTTCCAAAGCGGCCGAAAGCTGCTATGTGGCCCAGACAGCTATCAGCAAACAGATTGCCAACCTGGAGGATGAACTGGACTGCCAGCTGCTGGCCCGCAACAAGCACCAGGTCCAGCTGACCCGCAGCGGGGAGGTATTCTACCGGTACGCCCAGGAGATTCTGCATCTGTGCGACAATGCCGTTCAGGGTACCAAAATGGCCAAGATGCTGGAGATGACCCATCTGCGCATTGGATACTGGGGGATTTTGGAGCAGCGGATGCTGATCAACCTGGTAAAGAAATACAAGAAAAACCGGGAAGGGCAAGGATTTTCCCCTCTGTACAGCAGCGTGGATCTGAACAAGGTGGTGCCGGCCCTCCTCAACCAGGAGCAGGATGTTGTTTTGATGCCCACCTCGGTGGTGAAGGACAATCCCCGGATCGATTACCTGCCCCTGGCCGAGCCGGATATCTGCCTGGCGGTGGGAAAGGACCATCCCCTGGCCGCCCGCCGGGAGGTGGAACGAGAGGAACTGCGGCGGGAAAACTTTATCACGTCGGATACCTCCGGCTCGGCGGGCCTGCAGCAGCTGCGGGAGACCTACTGGGAGCAGCTGGGGTTCCGGCCCAACATGCTGCTGTATGCGGCGGAGACCGAGTCGGCCCTGCTGATGGTGGAGACCGGGGGCGGCGTCATGCTGGTGACCGAGCTGATGCGCCAGTACTCCCCCAAGCGGCTCTCCTTCTGCACCATCAAGGGCTTCCATGCAACCCAGGAGATTGGAATGGCGTGGCTGCGGGAGAACGGCTCCCCCTCTCTGAGGGAATTTTTGCAGTTTGTCCGGCAGGAGGAGAAGACTGGGCAGATTGAACTTTGAGGATTTTTTCTAGATTGAGCATCAAGTTTTTGCGCAAAAAAAGAAAAAAGATGGCGGATTGACCAAACGTGCCGGGTGCCCTTTGGACAAAAGGACACCCGGCACCTTTTTGTTGTGAGACAAGGGGCACCCTCGAAGTCGCCGAAAAAACAAAAACGAATGAACTTATGCCAAATCGATGTTGGAGCTTTTTCACCGCCGTTGCTACAATAAAACCAGAATAAAGCATAAATGGTGAAAAGAATATAGACAAAGAGACAAGAAAGGGGGAACGACCGTGGACTATTTCATGGGAATCGACGCGGGCACCAGCGGCATCAAGGCGCTGGTGATGGATGAGAAGGGCAATCCGGTGGGGACAGGTTACCGGGAGTGCAACGTGACCTCCCTTCACCCCAACTGGGCGGAGCAGCGGCCGGAGGACTGGTGGGATGCCTGCGACCAGGCGGTGGCCCAGGCGGCGGCCGCCTGCGGCCACGGCAGGGAGATCCGGGCCATCGGCTTCTCGGGACAGATGCAGGGTTGCACCCCCTTTGACAAGGAGATGCAGCCGGACGGCCCCAGCCTCATCTGGCTGGACCAGCGCTCCAGCCGGGAAGCCCGGGAGCTGAACCAGCGCCTGGACCCGGCGGAGATCCTCCCCCTCACGGGGGGGTATTGCCTGCCCAGCTTCTGGGCGGCCAAGCTCCTGTGGCTGCGCCGCCACGAGCCCCGGCGGTTTGAACGGATTCACCAGGTCCTCTTTGCCAAGGACTACCTCCGCTACCGGATGACCGGGGAGATCGCCACCGACGTGAGCGACGCCTCCCTCACCTTCCTGCTGGACCTGAACACCCGGACCTGGTCCCCCCGCCTCTTTGCCCTGGCGGGGCTGCCCATGGAGATCGCCCCCCGCCAGGTGCTGGAATCCCAGCAGGTGGCCGGGACCCTCCGGCGGGAGCTGGCCGAGCGGTGGGGGATGACCCCCGGCATCCCGGTGGTGGCCGGCGGCGGCGACCAGCCGGTGGGCGGCGTGGGCTGCGGCGCGGTGCGGCCCGGGGTCTTCGGCGCCACCATCGGCACCTCCGGGGTGGTGTTCGGCTGCTGCGACACCCCCTTTGTGGACCGGAACAACCAGGGCATCCTGAGCACCTGCCACAGCGTCCCCGGCCGGTACGACTTTCTGGGCTGTACCCTGGCGGCGGGCGGCTCCTTCAAATGGCTGCGGGACAATCTCTTTGCCCGCCGCAAGGGGGAGCTGGCCGCCCAGGGAAAGGACGTCTACGACGAGATGACCGCTTTGGCGGCTACCTCGCCGGCGGGAAGCGAGGGCCTGTGCTTCCTCCCCTACCTCAACGGGGAGAGCACCCCCCATGTGGATGCGGATGCCAGGGGCGTTTTCTTCGGCCTGTCCTACCGCCACGGCCTGGGGGACATCTGCCGCAGCGTGATGGAGGGGGTTACCTTCTCCCTGCGGGACACCATCCAGATCCTCCGGGAATCGGGGACGCCGGTGCGCCAGGTGCGGGCCATGGGCGGCGGCGCCAAAAGCGCCCTCTGGCGGCAGATCCAGGCGGACATCTATGGGGCTCAGGTGGTCACCACCAACATGGAGGAAGGCCCCGCCGCGGGGGCGGCCATCCTGGCCGCGGTGGGCGCCGGATGCTTTGCCTCGGTGGAGGAGGCCTGCGACCGGCTGATCCGGGTCACCTCGGTGACCGACCCCATCCCCTCCCAGGTGGAGCGGTACGACCAGTATTACCAAACCTACCGGCGCCTCTATCCGGCGCTGGCCCAGCTATACCGGGAACAGGCGGCCATTGTGGCCCAGGACTCCCGCCATCAGGAGAAAGGAGAGCAAAAGGCATGAATTACCGCTATCTCAAGGGGACCGGCATCCAGCTGTCCCAGGTGACCCTTGGTTCCAGCACCTTCGGGGACCAGCTGGACCAGGAGGGTTCCTTCCAGATCCTATCGGCCGCCCTGGAGGCGGGGATTAACTCCATCGACACCGGCGACGTCTACTGCGGCGGGGAGAGCGAGCGGATCATCGGCCAGTTCCTCCAGAAGACCGGCTGCCGGCGGGAAGTTGTCCTGGGGACCAAGATGGGCCTTGCCACCGGCGCGGGCGGGGTAAACAACCAGCGGGCCTCCCGCTTCCACATCTTCAACGCCCTGGACGCCTCCCTCCGCCGCCTGCAAACCGACTACATCGACCTGTACTACATCCATCACCCGGACCGGAACACCCCCATGGAGGAAACCCTGGATACCCTGGATGCCCTGGTGCGCAGCGGCAAGGTGCGGTATGTGGGATTCTCCAACTATTCCGCCTGGGAAGCCTGCGACCTGGTGTGGACCGCCAAGGAGCGGCGGCTGGTTCCCCCGGTGGTGGCCCAGAATGTGTACAACCTAATTACCCGGGGCCTGGAGCCGGAATTTGCCCCCTTTGTCCAGAAGCACCAGATGGGCCTGGTGGTCTACAACCCCCTGGCGGGCGGCCTGCTCACCGGCAAGCACACCCGTTACAAGCTGGCGGAGGGCACCCGCTACGCCTCCAAGATGTACCAGGAGCGGTACTGCAACGACGAGAACTTCACCGCCATCGAGGCCCTCACCGAGATCGCCTCCCAGGCGGGGATCTCCCTGCTGGAGCTGGCGGTGCGGTTTGCCTTCTCCCGGCCGTACATTGACTCGGTGCTGATGGGCTTCTCCAAAACGGCCCAGCTGGAACAGAACCTGGCCCTCCTGGAGAAGGGGCCGCTGCCCCAGGATTTGCTGGACGCCTGCGACCTGGTGTGGAAAAAGCGGAGCGGCGGAACGGTCTTCCCCTACTTTATCCCGGCCAAAGGGGCGGTGGGGGTTACCTACAGCGGCACGCTGAAATAGAAAAGAAGGAGGAACAATATGAAAAAGATGTTGGACGGGCTGGAACACCTGTTGTCGATCATCTGCACGGGCTTGTTCTTGTGCATTGCCATCTTGATCGCGGTCCAGGTATTTACCCGGTATGTCATGGACCACACCCTCGCCTGGTCGGAGCAGGCGGCCCGGGGCGCCTTTATCTGGCTCATCATGCTCTACAGCGGGGTGCTGGTCCGCAAGGGGGGCAACCTGGGCTTTGACATTCTGGTCAAGCGGCTGCCTCCTGTGGGGCGGCACATCTGCCAATTTATCACCGAGATTGCCATCCTGGTCTTCTCGGTCTACTGGTTCTACCAGGGGATCCTGCTGTGCCAGTCCTTCGTGGGCTTCACCCTCTCGGGGCTCCAGCTCCCCTACAACGTCCTCTATGTCGCCGAGCCGGTGGGGGCCTTCCTCATCGCCCTCTTCGACCTGGAGCTGCTGGTGAACCATGTTAAGCAAGTGAAGGAAGGAGGTCTCCACGCATGATTCTATTGGTTCTTGTTGCATTCTGCGTGCTGCTGGCCCTGGGCATCCCGGTGGCCTACAGCATGGCCATTGCGTCGGTGTCGGTCATCGCCATGGATCCGTCCCTGCCGGCCACCATCATCGGCCAGAAGATCTTTACCTCCCTGGATTCCTTCTCCTTCATCGCCATCCCCCTCTTCATGCTGGCGGGGACGCTGATGAACGCCTCCGGCATCACCGAGAAGCTGATCTACTTCTGCCGGGCGCTGGTGGGCCACTGGAAGGGCGGCCTGGGCCACGCCACCGTCATCACCGGCATGCTGATGGCCGGTGTGTCCGGTTCCTCGGTGGCCGACAGTTCCGCCATCTCCACCGTGCTGGTCCCCCAGCTGGAGAAGGAGGGCTATGACCGGGGCTATGCCTGCGCCCTCATCTCCTCCGCCGGTTCCCTGGGGCCCATTATCCCCCCCAGCATCATCATGATCGTCTATTCCGGCGTGGTGTCCATCTCGGTGGGCGAGCTGTTCATGTCGGGGCTGGTGCCCGGCATCATCCTGGGCATCGGGATGATGATCTACAACTACTACTACGCCACCAAGCGGGGCATCCCCAAGACCCAGTTTGTAGGCGTGGCCAATGTGGGCAGGGCCTTTATCCACTGCCTGGGCGCCCTCATCATGCCCTTCATCATCCTGGGGGGCATCATGTCCGGCATTGTGACCGCCACCGAGTCCGGCATCCTGGCGGTGATCTACGGCATCATCTACGGCTTCGTCACCAAGAACCTCACCGTGAAGAAGCTCTTCACCTGCATCCATGAGGCGGCCTCCAGCGCCACCCAGCCCATGATCATCATCGCCATGGCCTCCCTCTTTGGCTATGTGCTCACCTACTACGGCGTGGGCGAGCTGGTGGGCAACTTCATGACCTCCATGACCACCAACCCCTACATCGTCCTGATCCTGATCTTCATCATCATCTACATCGCCGGCATGTTCAT
Organism: Candidatus Heteroruminococcus faecigallinarum; assembly: GCA_904387055.1. GTDB lineage: Bacteria > Bacillota > Clostridia > Oscillospirales > Ruminococcaceae > Heteroruminococcus > Heteroruminococcus faecigallinarum. The sequence goes on from CAJFKV010000007.1 coordinate 17,499, forward strand.
CGAGTCCACCGCCATCCTGCTCATCCTGGTGCCGGTCTTCGCGCCCCTCATCAGCGTCTATGGCTTCGACCCCCTGCACTTCGCCATCGTCTGCATCATCTCCCTGGTGCTGGGCGGCATCTCCCCGCCGGTGGGCATCGTGATGTATGTGGTGTCCGGCGTGACCCACACCGACCTGGGGCGGATCATCCGCCACATCTGGCCCTTCGTGGGCATCTTCAGCCTGGGCGTCCTGCTCCTCATCTTTGTTCCCCAGGTTGCCACCACCGTTCCCCGGATGCTGGGTATGGCCTAGCCGGCGGCTTTTTCCCTAAAAACCGGTAGTGCCATGCCATCATAAGTACAAAAAGGAGGATCCCTGATGAAAAAAACAGTCCTGCGCATTCTCAGCGCCGCCCTGTGCCTGTCGATGCTGGCCGGCTGCGCCACCTTTACCCCCGCCTCCTCGTCGGAGGCTGCCGCCGGGGGCGAGTCCGCCCCTGCGTCCACCGGTGAAGCTGCCGGCGGCGACGCCGAGTACTCTCTCCGCTTCGCCTACACCCTGGCCACCGACCACGAGGTGAGCGTAGCCTTCGAGAAGTTTGCCGACCTGGTGAACGAGCGCTCCGAGGGGCGGCTGGAGATCAACACCTTCCCCGCCGGCTCCCTGGGCACCCAGCCGGAGAACCTGGAGTCGGTGATGATGGGCTCCCTGGATATGTGCTATGCCGACACCTCCATGCTGCCCACCTACGTCCCCCAGTACAACCTGATCAACCTCCCCTGGCTCATCACCAACTTTGACACGGCGGACCAGATCTTCTACAACAGCGAGATTGTGGACCAGCTGGACGCCATCCTTTCCGAGCAGATGAACATGACCAACCTGGGCTGGGTGTACCAGGGCTTCCGGGCCTTCTCCACCACCATGCCCCTCACCTGCGCGGCCGACTGCCAGGGCGTCAAGCTCCGCAGCCCCGAGACCCAGATCTACCTGGATACCTTCTCCCTGATGGGCTTTGTCCCCACCGTCATCACCTGGACCGAGGCCTACACCGCCATGCAGTCGGGAGTGGTGGACGGCGTCGACACCGTTAAGTCCTCCATCCTCAGCTACGGCTTCTGTGACATTGGCCCCTATGTGTGGAACTCCAACCACATGTTCTCCACCGTGGGCATCGTCATGAACAACGACGTGCTGGCCGGCCTGCCCCAGGACCTGCAGGATGTCCTCTTTGACACCTGGGCCGAGGTTTCGGAAGAGCTGAACCAGCAGGTGAAGGACGAGGACGCCAGCTATATCCAGCAGTTTGAGGAGGCCGGCGCCACCGTCACCTACACCGCCGACGAGAGCGAGTTCCGGGACATCTTCCACGATTACTGGTACGAGAATGCCGAGCAGAACGGCTACACCGAGCTGCTGGACCAGATGATGGCCATTGTGGAACAGCAGTAACCCAACCGCCGGGAGGGGGCTCCCCCTCCCGGGAACCGAATCGCCCATTGGAAGGAGAGCGACATGAAACTATCGTATGGCATTCCTCTCATCGACGACCTGTCCCTGGAGGAATTGGAACACTACCTGGCCCTGCTCCAGGAGATCGGCTACGAAGGGGTGGAGTGCTCGGTATGCCGGGCTGCCGACCTGCCCAAGGAGGCCATCCGGGAACTGCTGGACAAATACTCCCTGCGGTTTTCCGGGTTCCGGTCCGGCGCCGTGTACGACCGGACCGGTGTGCGGTTTTCCAGCCCGGATCCCGCTGTCCGGCAGAAGGCGGTGGAGATGATCAATCAGGTGGTGGATCTGTGCGCCTATTTTGACTGCCCCCTGCTGCTGGGCCGGGTGCAGGGCCTTCTGGAAGACGGGGAGGACCTGGTCCAGGCCAAGGAGTGGATCAAGGACTGCGTCCGCCAGGTGGCCCGCCACGCCGGAGAAACCGGCGTGCCCATCGCCTATGAACCAATCAACCGCTTTGAAATGAACTACAACCACACCACCAAGGAGATGGTGGCCTACATCCAGGAGATCAACGCTCCCCTTTCCCACAAGGTGGGCCTCCTCATGGACCTGTACCACATGGCCATGGAGGACAATTCCATCGCCGCGGCCTTCATCCGCAGCATACCGTACATTGTCCACGTCCACTTCCGGGACAGCAACAACGGGGTGCCGGGAAGCGGCACCATCGATTTCGCCGATGCGGTCAAGGTGCTGGACGCCATGGAGTACAAGGGATGGATCGCCCTGGAGGTGGCGTTTGACTTCTGCGATTACGAAAAGGGCGCGCGGGACTCGATGGCCTACCTGGCCCCCATGATCGCCGCCGCCCAACAGTGCCGGTAAACCAAGACAAGGAGGAATTCCATGGATGTAAAGAAGAACGCCCGCCTGCGGGAACTGCTGGAGCAGCCGGGATTGATCGTCGCCCCTGGGTGCCACGACGGCGTGGGCGCCCGCATCATTCAAAAGCTGGGTTTTGACGTCTGCTACATGGGCGGAAACGGTACCATGAGCAGCTACCTGGGCAAGCCGGACATCGGCCTGGGTACCGCGACCGAAATGATTACCCGGGCCCACTACCTGGCCGAGTGCCTGGACATCCCCCTGGTCTGCGACGCGGATACCGGCTACGGCAACATCAACAACGTGTGGCGCACCGTGCGGGACTACGAGGCTGCCGGCGTCAGCGGCATCCACATTGAGGACCAGACCATGCCCAAAAAGTGCGGCGCCATGGAGGGCGTGACGGTGGTGCCGGTGGAGGAGATCTGCGAAAAGATCGCCATCGCCGTCAAGGCCCGCCGGGATCCCAACTTTGTCATCATCGCCCGCACCGACTGCTTCAACACCATGGGCACCGACGAGGTGATCCGCCGCTGCAACATGATGGCCGACGCCGGCGCCGACATGGTCATGCCCGAGAATCTGATCGAGCGGGAGGACATGGAGAAGGTGACCGCCGGCATCCAGAACTGCCCCATCCTGGCCGATGTGTGCGAGTTCACCACCCACCAGATCTACAGCAACCAGGAGCTGCTGGACATGGGGTACAAGATGGTTATCCATCCCCTGGCATCGGTCCTCTTCGAGGCCCGCGCCCTCACCCAGCTGTACAGCTACTACAAGAAGCACGGCACCACCATGGGCCTGGCCGAGGAAGGGCTCTTCATGCCCCGGCCGGAGTACCAGGACCTGGTTGGCTATTCCTGGGAGATGAACCTAAAGCACCTCATCGGCAAGTAGAAGGTGCCATCGTTTCTTACGATTTCCTTTTTACCTCAGCAAAACACCCTCTCAAAATCTCAGAAACCAGGGGGGAGAAAGGCCGTTGGCCTTTCTCCCCCCTGGTTTTGTCTGTATTTGCAGCGAGAGGGGCCCTCCCGATCCGTTTTCCTTACAGGGCAGTTCCCCAACAACGCCCAATAGGGGGCGGTGAAAGGGGCGGGGGGCTGTCCTGGATACGGCCTGCCCTGTCCCAGCCGTCGATGGGGATTCCCCTGTGCAGCCTGGGGGGGAGCGGGAAGACGCGGCCGCGCCGGAGGGGCTTACTCCGCCAGGGCAGCCACGTATTCTTCCAGGCAGAGGCCGCTGTCCCGAATCTGGGCGGCGGTCTCCCTGCCTACATACCGATAGTGCCAGGGTTCATAGGTGATCCCGGTGATCTCCTGCTTGTCCTGTGGATACCGAAGGATGAACCCATACTCCCAGCAGTGCTCCATCAGCCATTGCTGTTCCTCGGTGGTTTCCTGGCTGTGGTCCAGCACCTGGTTGTACAGGGACACAATGTCCACCGCCAGCCCGGTTTGATGCTCGCTGGTGCCGGGGATGGCGACCCAGCGGGCGGCCTCCCGCTGGGCGTCCTCCAGCCCGTATCCCTGGTCCAGCCACTGCTGTACCTGCTTGTCGTAGAGGGACTGCTGTTTTTCCTGGGTGCGGTAGGAGGAACAGACCAGCGGGGAGAGTCCCTGGGCCTGGGCATCGGCAAGCATGGCCCGAAGGTCGTCCACGGCCTCCTGGGCCACGGCTTGTCCGTCATCCAGCGGGACCAGGGAGACGGTATACCCCTCCGGAAGGGGGTTCTGGGCGTTTACCAATAACAGAAGATCCAGCTGGGAAGGGTCGGCGGTCTCCTCGGCCGGCGGCTCCGGCGCGGCTTCCGAGGACGATTCCTCCTCCGCCGGGTCTGAAACAGCCAGCACCTCTTCTTGGAGGGGCGGTTCCGGCAGGGACGCCTCCTCCTGCTGAGAGGAAGAGGAGGAACTTTCTTCCCGGATAAGGGGAAGCCGGGTGCTGCAGCCGGCCAGAAGCAGCAGGACAGCGCAGGCAAACGCACCCCCAAAGGGATGAAAACGATGGATCATGAGGTTCCCTCCTTTCCCTTTTCGACCGAAAACCTCTTTTCCACCCACATAGTAGCACAATCAAGGCGATTTCTTGCATAAAAACGATGAACAAATGGTGAAGAGTAGATGGACCAAACAAAAAAGCGATGCTGCAGGCAAGCCATCTCAGCATCGCTTTTATCCTTTTTGGAAGCTCATCAGGAATGGTATAAACGTCTGCCATGTCACAGGGTATCGGCTTCAACCTGCAGCAGCATCCCCGCTGTTGCAGAATCGGTGATGAGGGTATCCACCCATTTGCCTTTTAAAGCCGCATGGAGAACCGGAACCTTCGCCTCTCCTATGGCAATTGCAATCTTGTCTCTTGCATTCTTGGCCACCGTCTCCAGGTCGACTGTAATGGCCCGATCGTGGACATTGTGCGGGACCAGACGGCCATCTTTGTCGATAAAGTTCAAGAATAGATCGCCAACTGCGCCTAACGAGATAAGATCCGCCAACTCTTCATTGGAAATTTGCCTGTCCCGCAACAAAGAGGATTGGGGGCTTAAATCGCCCGGACTAAACAAGGCCATATCAACGTGGTTGGCAATGTCAAAGATTTCCTTGATATAGGTATCGTTCAAGAAAGTTTCTTTTTTGATCTTCTCATCCAGCAGGGCAGGGGCGTGCAAATGTTTGTATTCGCAGCCAAGACGCTGAGCAAGATTCTCGGCCAGGTAGTTGCTCATAATAGATGTATTATCGCCCAAGCCTCCGACCATAGGGACAACCATTGCATGAGGAAAGTAGACTTGATCAAAAACCTCCGTCAAAGCAGCCAGGGTTCTTCCAAAACAGATCCCAATTTTGTCGTCCGGCTTTATGGTGGAGATGATGTAGTGGGCGGCAGCCAGGGCGCAGGAGCGTAGCGAGGACATGTTTTCCAACGTTTTTACAACCCGCGCGTTCCGAATATGGTATTTTTGAATGAGCGCCTGTTCCAACTGGACAACGCCGGAGGTCTCGGTCAAGACACTCACTTTTACCAGATTCATTTCTTCTGCCCTTGCCAGCAGCTTGGAGACCCAGGGACGGGAGATGCCCATAATTTCCGCAATTTTGGCCTGAGGAAGATGATACAAATAGTACAATTCTGTCGCTAGGGAGATTTTCTGTTCCGTGTTGAGATTTTGAAAATGGTTACGGGTGTTAACCATAAAAATACCCCTTCATACAACAAGTTATCATTTATTCAATATAATATTAGCATAAAGCGCCGATTTGTACAATAATAAAGATCGCTTTCCCGGCCCTTGGTTTGCCATGTTTCGCCGTTTTCCCTCGCTTTCACGAGAGAAAGGGTTTGTACTAGAGGAGAGAAGATATGTAATCTCATACAAACAGCAGCTCCAGCGGTTGAGGCCCTGTGCAGCGGACACGAAAGACACCCCAGCGGCCCCATTAAATGGCGCCAAGAATCTTATAGAAAAGTTGTTCCTGATTTCCAATGTCAAAAGCCGCCAATTGTACTGCGGGTTTCGTTTTGCCATGAAAATCGCTGCCCATCGTTACCAAGAAATCCATCTCCCGGGCAATATCTAGATACTGCTGAATTTCCTCGGCGCTGTGGTAGCTGCTATATGCTTCAATTCCCCCAATACCCGATTCCTTGATCCGCTGGTAAAATGCCATGTCTTTGCCTGCATTGAGCCCTGGGTGGGCCAGCACGGCCAGCCCTCCTCCTTCTTTCACCAATTTCATCACGTCCTGGAGCGGTGGATAGGCGATATAGGCGTATGCCTCCTTCCCAGGGGAACAATAGTCCCAATAAAAATTTACCAATGGATTGTCGCTTCGCTCTCCTCCCTGGCGATAGGGAGCCAAAAGGGGAGCGTGGGCGTTTCGTTCATCCCGTAAGACGACCTCGGCGATCATCTCTCCACAGATCACGCCGCCGTCGGAGAGGGCCAGAACCTCCTCCTCGTCAAAATCCAGTCCCAGATTCTTTACATTTGCCATCAACGCTTTGGATGCGGCCAGTTCTACGCTGCGGATCGCCTTTGTATGGGCATCCCAATGGTCATCCGAGGGATTAATCCCATAACAAAGGACATGCAAAAATCGATCCTCAAACCGGCAGTCCAGCTCGACCCCAGGGATGACAGCAATGTGAAGCTTTTTCCCATACTCCATCATTTCTGCAACTCCTGCCGTGGAATTGTGGTCCGTAAGGGATACCACTTTTAGACCAGCGTTTTTGCATAGTTGGGCCAGCTCGGCGGGAGAGTATGTTCCGTCTATGCTGTAGCTGCTGTGCATATGTAAATCAATCCAGTTTTGCATCCCAATCCCCCTTTGCTCTCGACCATTCCTCCCCTTTGGTAGAAAACCGGGAAGAAACCACCGTTGTACAGAATACTACTCCACAAGGGCATCCATTCTCATAGAGTATCGATCGACGGGAGGAACCATTGGCCGTGTCCGTGGGAAAATACCACAGCCAGCACGGCTGTGGTATTTTCCATTCCTTCCCGAATGTACGTCTACTTGTCGCTTTATACAACTGTTGAGGTTGGTTCTGTGTTATTCGTGAAGCTTCCAAAGGCACTCTGTCACGGTAAGGCCTTTGAAGATCGCCTTGAAAGAGCTGTTTCCGGGCGAACAAGCCATAATTCCAAACCGGATTTCACCATCGGCGCCGTCCAGATGGAAAATCCGCATTTGATGGAACTGGACGCCATCGAAGGAATTTTCAATACAGAAATCACTTTCCCTTCTGCTTAACCGATACCAGACATGGTCCACATGGGAACCCACGTCGGTTGTGGCCCAATCGGAGTATCCCCTGTTGGTCACAACGCTGCCCAACCACCCGGTATCGTTGTCGTGTTTTTCCACTCCGGATTTGAACCAGCAGTCGCTGTTTTGATAGATGGCTACCCCGCACTGGTCAAACAAAACTTTGCTTTCAAAAATGGTTTCCACCGTAAAGGAAAAATACTTCTCCTGCGTCGTGTTGTACAAGATATGGCCATTATCGTTTTGGAAACCATAGTAGGTTCTCTGCCAAAGATCCGTATGGGGGTCGGTCACAATCTCCACCTGCCCGTCTCCCAGGGTAAACGTTTTTGGAGGATGGATCCACTTTGCCTGCTGTAGATCAAACTGAAACATTGTGCCACTCCTTTATCCATATTTTTGCGTGTTTCGATTGCTTGTGATCTCCTCGGATGAGATTCCAAAGAAGGCAGCGATCACAAAAAAGGGCCAGCGGCCCGGTGGGCAGGAGGAAGCCACCGGGCCAAGGATGGCTGGCCTCGGGATTAAAGCTTGTAGATCGCTTCCACCTCCGCTAGGGAGGGCATCGACTGCATGGTGCCGGTACGCTGAATGCTTTGGGATGCTACCGCATTCCCAAACCTCGCCGCTTCAAAAATCGTTTTCCCCTTGGACAGGGCATACGCAACGCCGCCGTTGAAGGAATCCCCTGCGCCGCTGGTGTCCAGCGGGGTTACCGGGTAGGCGGGTACCATCTCGCTGCAGCTGCCATCGGAAACAAAGGCTCCCCGCTTGCCCAGGGTAATGATCACGTTCTTCACACCTTTTTGGTGGAAAAGATGGCTGCATTCCAGGGCATCCCGTTCGGTTTCCACCTGGATGCCGGTGAGCTCCTCCGCCTCATGTTCATTGGGGATCAACAGGTAGATTCCTTTGTACATTTCGTCGGGCATGGGACGGGTAGGGGAGGGGTTCACAATGATGGGAATATCGTATTTCTTCGCCTGGGCCGCAAGGTATTCGCAGGTGTTCATGGGGATCATGAATTCGGTCATGCATAGGGTGGCTTTCTGCAACAGCGGGAGATTTTTTTCCACATATTGAGGTGTAACCTGCCCGTTGGCCCCTTCGATGATGATGATTCGGTTGTCGCCCGTTTCGTTGACCATGATATACCCGGATCCGCAGTATTCGCCTTCCGCCGCTTCCACATACTGGGTGTCCACATTGGCCCATTTCAGATCGTTGAAAACCTTTTCCAGATACCCATCCATCCCGCCGTATTTACTCAGCAAAACGCCGTGGGCGCCCAGCCGGGCGGCTGCCGCAATCTGGTTGGAGGCTTTTCCTCCAGCCATGATGGTTACCTGCTTGCCATACATCGTTTCCCCGTCGTATGGCATCCGCTTGCTGTGAATGATGTAATCGACATTGATACTGCCAACAGCCAAAATCATGGTTTCGTCTCCTTTATTCATTGATTCCATGGGGGATCCCTGTGGAGGATAACAAACAACGCTGGTTTCCTCAGGTTCTTCTGTTGGTCCTTCGAAAAAAGCGATGCCGTCAATTTGTCCCTCCCGTGTTTATGCAATTTGGTAGAAATTTTATTAATTTTACTATTTGTTGTATCTTTGTGGCAGTGGATTATCCAATTGATTCGGGAGAGTTGCTCCTTTCAAACCCACACGGGATAACATCCGTCCCCCATCCACCGTGTTTGGCCCGACCGAAAAACCGTTAATTCTTCTGGGCGTTGGACAAGTACTGGGTAATGAATACAAAGACGACTAGTACAATACCCTTAATCATATCCTGAGAGTATACGTCCAAGCCGATGAGGTTCATAATGTTGATCAAGGATGCCATAATAAACGCCCCAACGAATGTCCCGTATACGTTTCCTTCCCCACCGGAAAGGCTGGCGCCCCCCACGATAACGGCCGCGATGGAATCGATCTGGTAGCTGGCGGTAGAGGAAGTGGGGTTGATTCTCCCCATCCGGAACTCGATGATAATGGCCGCAATTCCGCACAATAGGCCCGACAAGGCATATACCATAAATCGGATGCGCTGGACATTGACGCCGGAAAGGTAACCCGCCGTCCCATTTGCACCGGTTGTATAGACATTTTTGCCGAACGTGGTGGAACTGAGGACAAAGATGATCAGGGCCGAAATCAGAATCCAGGCAGCGGTGGGAAGAAAACGGGAAACCGAACTGGTCAGATGGAAGGTATCGGTCATCCACTCCACCATTTTTTCAAATTTCAGATTGGAAGCGCCGCTGATGACCAGAGCAGCCGACTGATAGATCAGATAGGTGGCCAGTGTCATCATAAAGGGAGGAATTTTTGTTTTGGATGCCAGCAGACCATTGATAGAGCCGCACAAGGTGGTGACAAGCAGGGTGGCGACGATGACAACAGGCATGGGGATGTTGGCGGAGCTGTTCATCATCAGGGCGGATACCGCCAATCCAAAGGCCAAAATACCACTTACGCTCAGATCAATTGCCCCTGTCAGAATCACCAGCATCTGGCCCAGGGAAACAATTCCCACCATGGCAGCCCGCTCGCCCACGTTAAGCAGGTTGTTGCCGGACAAAAAGGTTCCGCCGGTGATGGTAACGCCAATTACCACCAGGGCCACAGCGGTGATAATGACTGCATACTTTCGGACAAGCTCCATGGAGGAGAAGCGGTCCTGTCTTTCAAGCGGACTCATTTTGCTTGTTCACCTTCTTTCGACGTATTGATAAGCAGCACAATGATTAAAATCGTGCCGATGATGATGCCTTCGATATACCCGGAAATGCTGGACAACCCGCTGAACACGACCAATTTGTTCAGCAGACGAAGAATTGCCACACCAATCAGCGTTTGAGCGATTTTTCCTTCGCCTCCGTTCATGGACGTTCCGCCCATGACCACAGCGGCAATGGTATAGGTTTCATAGTTGTTGGCAGCCGCAGGATAGCCGGAACCAGTGTAGGCAGCGATCAGCAGCCCGGCGATGCCTGCAAACCCGCCGCAAATGGCATAGGCCTTGATTAAAACGGCGTTGGTATTGGTACCGCTGATAAAGGCGGCGTATTTGTTGGAACCAACCGCATAGAATTCCCGCCCAAATCGTAAGGCCCGGAGAACATAGGACAGAAACGCCAGAGCGGCCACCGTAATCAAAAAACTCACCGGGATCACATTTAGGAGTTTTGCTGTCATAAGGGTGCGGAAGGATTTGATGGACAGAGCAAGGGGCGCGCCCTTCAGCAGCATCTGCCCCAATCCCATGGCCACCCAGGACATTCCCAAGGTGACAATCAGGGGAGGAAGCTTTAAGTAGGTCACCAGCAGACCATTCCCTATGCCCAGCGCCGTGCAAACGACAATGGCCAGCACAATCCCCACCAGGACCGTCAAGGTAGGGTTGCCCAACTCCAAATGCTTCATGGTCATGGCAATGATGACGGTGGAAAGGCCGGCCACAGCGCCTACAGAAAGGTCAATGCCGCCGGTGAGAAGGACAAAGGTCATGCCCATTCCCAAAAAGCCCATGAAGCTGATCTCGGTAAGAAGACCGTTGATATTAAAGGACGTGAGGAAGGATTTGTTCAGTAGACCGGTAAGGACAAACATGAGGATTGCTACCAGCAGCAACCCATTATTGGATAGTCTTTTTTTGATCTTTTCCATAGTTACCTCCACCTACGAAGCCGCCGACAGAATGTCTTCCAAGATTTTCTTCTTTGTGGTGTTGGAATCGCCGTTGATATATTCATTGACGATCTTGCCTTGATACATGGTGATAATTCGATCCGAAAGGGTCATCAGCTCGTCAATGTCGCTGGTGGCGACGATCAGGGTTTTCCCCTTTTGGGCCAGCTCCTTGAACACGGCGTAGAGATCTGACCGCGCCCCGATGTCGATTCCTTCGGTGGGCTCGATCATAAACAGAACATCCACATCCGTTTCGATCCATCTTGCGATGAGCGCTTTTTGTTGATTGCCACCCGAAAGGTATTCGATCAGTTGATGGCTTCCACAGCACTTGATCAACAGCTGCTTAATATACTTGGATGCGACCTTTTCCGCCCAAATATCGCTGACCAACCTTTTTTTTCGCTTGTTGATGGTGGAAATAGTGATGTTATCCTTAATATTGCGGCAGAGCATCAGCCCGGCCTTTTTCCGGTCGTTGGGTACCAGACCGATTCCGCTGATAATTGCTTGGATAGGAGATCGGGGCTCCACCGGTTTTCCGTTGATTTTGATGGTTCCGCTGGTGATCTTTTCGGCGCCAAAACAACAGCGGCCGATGCTGTCTTTGCCGGAGCCCTCCAGCCCTGCGATTCCCAAGATTTCGCCGGTTCTCACCGAGAGGTTGATGTCCTCCAGGTCCTTGCTGTTTAACCCGTTGATCTCGATGGCTACGTTGTCTGTAATATGGCTGGCAGCGCTGGCATCCCGCTCATAGAGTTTTGCCTCTCCGGTCATGTGATGAACCAGATCCGCTTTTTTCAGCTGGTCTACCCCCACCTTGATGACGTTACGCCCATCCCGCAGGATGGTGATCGTGGTCCCGATGCGGTACACTTCGTCCAGGTGGTGGGTAATATACACGATTCCCTTTCCTTCTTTTGCTAGTTGTTGTAATGCTTCATAAAGCGCCAGACGCTCGGAATCGTCCAGCGGCGCCGAGGCTTCGTCAATGAGCAGAATCTTGCTGTTGGCAATAAGGGCTTTGCAGATGGCAATGACCCCTTGTTCCGAAAGCTTTAAGTTCTTTACAGGAGTCTGCAAATCTATCTCAATGCCGAACCTGGCAATGTTTTCTTTTGCAATATTTGTCATCTTTTGGAAATCCAGCTTCTGCTTACTCTTTCCCATATAGAGCTCGTTGCCAAGGAACATATTCTCAACTGCATTTAGAGAGGGTGCAAGATCCCGGTGTTGCTGGACCGCATAAATTCCACATTCAATAGCCGCCCTGGGGGAGCGAAGTTCAACCAATTTTCCATCCACAAGGACCTGGCCGGAATAGTGAGAGTTGATACCTGTCAAGACCTTGATCAGTGTACTTTTACCCGCTCCGTTTTCTCCCAATAGGCAGTTGATTTCGCCCGGTTCAAGGGTAAAATCCACATCGTGTAAAATCTGGATTCCTGAAAACGAAATATTGATTTTCTTTGCTTCTATTAGCGACATCCTATTCACCTCTTCGTTTTTTCAAGGTCACAATCGAAAACCAATACGTACTTTGTACGGTAGATTTTGAAATTGAAAATTGTTAGGAAATTTCACTCGGGCAAACGAACCGTGGCAGTATTTGAGAAAACCCGGAGACCAACCCCCACATGTAACGGTTGACCTCCGGGCCAGAACCCTAATAAACAAACAGTTCAACTTGAAATCAGCTAAAAAAGATAGCGTTAGCTTTTATTCATTATTGATCAGGTTAAAGGGATCTTCGGGAATCAACGTGTTCAGGAATTCGGTGCCGCCGCCATCAACCCAGTTGACAGGGTAGTACTTCTCCCACAGTTCGCCGGTCATGCTAAACACGTCGTACATCCCATAGGTTGCAGGGACAAAAGGATCGCCGGCTTCGGTGCATTTGTCGGTGAGTTCCTTCAGGGCAGCAGCCTTTTCCTCGGTTTCCGTGGTATACAGCCGCTGAGAAAGAAGCACGAAGGAGGGGATGTCATTGCCGTTCAGATATTGAATGGCGTACTCCAAAGCGGTAATGCCGTAGTAGGGAGGATACTCGACACAGCACTGGGCCTTTCCGGTCAGGACGTAATCTCTCATAAAGGTGGTGTCGCCATCTGCAGAGACATATACCAGATCGTCGATCCCCTGTACTTCCGCAACATTGATCGCCTGCATGGTGCCGGAATCGAACGAGCAGAACAGACCATCCAGTTCATCGCCGTGAGCAGTCATAATGTCCTGGGCAGCCTTATAGGCGGTGTCCACATCCCAGTTGCCATCCACCACCTGGACCATTTTGATGTCGGGATAGTCCTTGAGGACATGGCGGATACCAGCAGAACGCTGAATACCAGGGGTGGAACCGATGCCGCCGGTGATTTCGGCAACATTGCCGGCAGGCTCCCCGTTCTTTTCGGTCAGGCCTTTCACCATTTCAATTCCCATGGCCACGCCCAGGCGGAAATTGTCGCCTTCGATATTGGCCACATACATTCCCTCGCCCACGGTGGCATCAATCGAGCGGTCGATGGTGATATAGGGAATGCCCAAGGACTCGCACATATCCGCCACAGGAGTCAACGGAGCCGACTCATTGGGGCTAAAGATGAGGATATCCGGATTCTGGGCAAGAAGGGACTGGATGTCCTGCAGCTGCTTGGCGCTGTCCGCCCCGGAATTGGCGTAGATAAATTCACAGCCAAACTCCTCTTTCAAGTATTCCCCGCATTCCACAAATTCATTGAAGAACGCGGCGCGCCAGTCGTTGGACATATCGCCATTGGAGAAGGCGATCTTATATTTCTTAAGGGGTTTTGCACCGATGTTTTCAAGTCCGGGAAGCTGCTCGCTTGTGTAGGATTCGGGGGTCAGGGAAACACCATCGGGAGCATCTTCTCTTTCTTCAACGGTTCGTACACCGGAGCTTTCGCTGGTGGAGGAGGAGCCGCCGCTAGGGGCTGCGTCCGAAGATTCCGTGGATGTTCCGCAACCGACCAAAAGGGCCATGACCATTGTAATGGAAATCAATGTAGACCAAAACTTTTTCATTTTTTCTCTCCTTTTTCTTCCGTTTCAATTTTGTAACAGCTGACCGGACGATTTTGGTTATCACCTCCCCGCCCTTTCGTTGGATCTTTTGGAAATTGTATGGATAGCAATAGGAATAACCAATAGCAGTACGACTGGAAGCAGCATGGAGATCCGTTCATTGGTATATTGGGAAATAATCCCCATCACATACGGAACAACGGTCATTCCAACACCGCCCGCCGCGGTCAAAACCGCAAATACGACTCCACTGCTTCGGTCGCACAGTTGGGAACCATACGCCACTAGGGTGGGCCACTGGGCCGAGTAGCTCAGCCCCATGGCAAAAACGGAAAACCAGATCATCTCTTCCAAGGTAGCGACGGCGATTCCCAGCGTAACCACCACTGATATTCCCGAAAGAAACAGGATGATCTTGGACGTGGGAAAACGCTGGGATAAAAAGCCCACTGCTAGGCGTCCCACGACAACCATCCCCCAGAACAACCCCAGACACGCATTGGAGGCCAGGTCGGAAAAGCCAATTACATTTTTCATGTAGGTGGTAATCCATCCCCATACCCCGACTTCGGCGCCGGTATAACAAAACATGCAGAGGCAGACTACCAAGAAAGGCCCATTCTTTCCCAGATTTCGAACGTCTTCCAAGGAGAATGCCGCCTTTTCCCGGCTCTCCTGGTAAGGCGTCTTCCAAAAGAACACCAGCAGAAGGAGATAAAAGATTGCCGAAATCTGATACAGCAGTTTCCAAGAATATCCCGCCCCCAAAACATACGCCATCAAAATCGGGAAGGCCAGTGCCCCAATACCAAAGAATGCCTGCAAGATGTTGATGTGCAGGGCGGCGTCACCTTGGGCGATGTCCGACATCATGGACACTGTTAAGCTCTCAAGAATCCCCAGGCCCCCTCCTATCAAAAACAGGCCCAGCAATAATACAAAAAAATTGTGTATAAACGTGAGGATTAACAAGGCCGCAGGAACCATGGAGAGGGACAGGATCAGCATCGCTTTTTTGGAAAAATAGTCGGCGCCAATCCCTCCTACAAGGGTAAATATGGTAAAGCCCATAAATTGAAACATCAACAAAGTCCCTTGCTGGATCGTCGTCAGGCCATATTCCCGTTGGAATTGTTCCAACATGGGGGAGATTGCCACCATAATGGCAGCACATGCCAACATCATCATACAGAGGATCGTACGACGCCGGATTGTCAATTTCCTCACCGCTATTGGCACTTGTGTGCCTTTTTATAAAATATGTTCCTGTGATGGTTGTATTCTCTCAAAAAAATTGAACAATGTAAATTGACAAAAACACCAAAAATATAGTAAAAATTTCTTCAAAGTCCTTTTTTGGTTGATTTGAAGCCGAATTATGACAAGAATTTGGATTCTTTTTTCACTCAAAATAGATGCCCCCACTCTTCGGCTATGGTATGTTCTGCCCGTTGGGAATTCAGCGGACAAGCGGGTTTCTGGCCGCTTTGATGTTCGTTTTTCTAATGCAAACCCATTATGGTGAAAAACAGGCGGCAAAGCAAATGAAAAGATTTTCTTTGCCGGTTGCGTTGCACTGGATATGAATATTTTTGCATTTAAATGGAAACCCAAAGGCGTTGTGTTTTCCTTACCAAGAAATCTATTTTCGGGCAATGGAAGGGAAATTGCGGGATGCCAGATCCCAGAGGGGGACGGCCGCGGTTGTATTTAGAAAATATTATTAGGCACATTATTGACATAAAGGAAATTATGTGCTATTCTCAAAGCACGGCAATAGGAAAACAGGGTCGGATTCCAAACACTTGTCAAGCAACGGAGGGATACAATGAACGACAGAGTCAAAGCACTCAAGGAAGCCTTTTTGGAATGTACACGGTCGATTGACACCCAGCGGGCTGTACTTGTAACCGAAAGCTACAAGCAGAATGAAGACAAATCGGATCCTATGAAACGAGCGCTCTCGATTCGCCATGTGATGGAGAATATGACCATTCACATCCATGACAATGAACTCATTGTGGGATGTCACACCCAAAGCAAACGAGGGGCCCCCTTGTTTCCCGAATATGCCTCCGGCTGGATTGCTACGGACATGGACGACTTCATGACCCGCCAGGGCGATCGGTTTGCCATTACGGAGGAGCAGAAGGCGGAAATCCGGGAGTGCCTCAAATACTGGAAAGGCCGCACCATGGATGAACGGGTAATGGCGTGTATTCCCCCTGATTTGAAGCGCATCATCGACTACAAGGTGATGTATAATGCCAACTATCCGTCCCAGTCCCCCGGACATATTGTGGCAAACTTTGAATACCTTCTGAAGACCGGGTTTGATAAGATTATCGAGATCTGTGAAGAGAAGATTGCGGCGCTGGATCTCAATAGCGACGATTACGTCGATAAGCATGAGTTCTACCTCTCTTGTATTGAGATGCTGCAAGCGACGATCAACTACATGAAGAGATTTTCCGATTTGGCTAAAGAAATGGCCGCAAAAGAGACAGATCCCATTCGGAAAAAGGAACTTCTTCAGATTGCGCAAAACTGTGAAAATGTCCCCAGGAAACCGGCATCTTCCTTCTGGGAGGCCGTGCAGTTTACCTTTATTATCCAGATGACCATCCTGCTGGAAGGGAACGGTCTGGGGGTGGCCTTCGGCCGGATGGACAAGTATCTGTACCCCTACTACAAGGCCGATCTGGATGCAGGCAAGATCGACCACGATACGGCCCTGGAACTGATGGAATGCTTCTTCCTGAAGTTGTCGGAGCTGGACAAGGTGGCGTCCAACGAATCCACTGCCGTGAACACCGGTCCCGCTCACGGCCAGACCATCACCATCGGTGGGACCCTGGAGGATGGTAGCGACATTACCAACGATATCTCCATCCTCGTGTTGGAGGCCGACCGGAATGTGGCGCTGTCCCAGCCCGACGTCGCCGTCCGGATTCACCCCAAAACGTCCCAGCGGTTGATTGACGAAGCGACCAAGAGCGTGAAATCCGGTGTTAACAAGGTAAAGATTTACAACGACGTCCTCATCACCGAGGCCATGAAAAGGATTGGCACCGATGAGAAGGAGGTGTTTGACTTCAGCTTCCTGGGTTGCAGCGAGCCGGTCATCGGCGGCAAAACCAACAGTTGGGGAAACAGCGGGCATATCAACCTGGCAAAATGCTTCGAGCTGGCCATGAACGACGGCAAATGTATGCTGACGGGCGTCCAAATGGGCCCCCACACAGGGGATCCCACCGCCTTCCAAAGCATCGAGGATGTGAAGGAAGCCTATCGGCAGCAGGTGTTTTTCTTCACCGATGCCCTGGTCAAATACGACCGGATTGTGGATATGTGTCATAAGATGTACAGCTCGCTGCCGTTCTGCTCGGTGGTGATCGAAGGGTGCATTGAGAAGGGCGTCGATTTTGAACGGGGAGGCGCGGTATACAACTTTACTTCGCCGTTGGGCGTTGCCCCCATCACCGTTGGCGATTCCATCATGGCCATTAAGGATCTTGTCTTCGACAAGAAAATGGTTACCATGGAGGAACTGGTTGCCGCACTGAAGAACGATTTCAAGGACAATGAACCCCTAAGACTGATGCTCAAGAACAGAGCGCCCAAATACGGCAACGATCTGGATGAGGCCGACGCAATGAGCAGCTTTGCCATGGGCGTTTACTGCGATGCGTTGGAGGGACGCAAAAATGCCCGGGGCGGGATCTTTACCGCGGGGATCTATTATCTTACCGCCAACGTCCCCAATGGCGCTCGTACAGCGGCAACCCCCAACGGACGGCATGCAGGGGAACCGCTCAACGACGGCGGAATTTCGCCCACCCATGGGGACGACACCAAGGGCGCCACTGCGATTTTCAAGTCGGCAGGCAAACTCTGTAACGTTCGTGCCGGGCATGGTTCCGTGCTCAACCAGCTGTTGCACCCGTCCATCTTTAAGGGGGAAGAGAGCGACAAGGTATTTGGTGAGTATATGCGCAGCATCTGCGATTGCGGCGTATGGGAGACCCAGTTTAACGTCCTTACCAAGGAAGATCTTCTCCAGGCGCAAAAGCATCCCGACGAATATCGTTCCTTGGTTGTCCGCGTTGCCGGGTACAGCGCCTTCTTTACGGTCCTTGGAAAAGGCGTACAGGATGATATTATCGACCGCACAAGCTTGATGCAGTACTAAAATAGAGAAGGACAGGGGCAGGATAGGAATATGAAAGGCTGCGTATTTGACATTCAGCGTTTTTCGGTCCACGATGGGCCGGGGATCCGTACAACCATCTTTCTAAAAGGGTGTCCTTTACACTGTAAATGGTGCTGCAATCCCGAGTCGATGAATCCTCATCCCGAAGTGCTGTTCAACCCCAAGTTGTGCATCGGCTGTGGGACCTGTGTCCAGGTATGCCCCAATCACGCAGTTACGGTCAATGGGTTTGATCGATCCCTTTGTACCGGTTGTGGTATCTGTGCCGAAAAGTGTTACGCCCAGGCAAGATACATGAAAGGCCAATATATGACACCGGAGGAGGTGTTCGCCGAAGGTATAAAAGATAAGTCCTTCTACAAACGTACCAACGGCGGCGTCACCTTCAGTGGAGGTGAGCCTACCCTGCAGGTGGATTTTCTGGAGGCAACGTTAAAACAATTTAAAACAGCCGGTATCGGTACGGCTATCGAGACCTGTGGATATTCCCCCTGGGAAAACTATCAGCGAATTGCCCCGTATGTGGATGTGTTTCTCTTTGACATCAAGCATACGGACAGCGACAAACATTTGGAGTATACCGGGGGGAGATGTGAACGGATCATGGAGAATTGCCGGCGACTTGCTGGCATCGCAGCCAACCTAATTATCCGCGTTCCCGTGATTCCCTATTTTAACTTCGACGAGGAAGCCCTTACGAGCATTGTACGATTTGCCGAGAAGATCGGGGTAAAGGAGGTCGACTTCTTGCCCTTCCATCGAATGGCTGCCAATAAGTACACATTTCTTGGGCGGGATTACTGGAACCCGGGTATTGACCGCTTAGAGGAAAGCGCGGTGGAAGAATGCGTGAAGAACATCCATACCACGATCAAGCTCCAAATAGGCGGTTAACGATCCCGTAGGCACCAATCTATCTGCTTCCTCCTGATTGAGAATCCCCTTATCCCGTGGTAGTACTTCTAGTACTCCGCAGACGGACAGCGCACTGTCGGTAAGAAGACTTCCTTCCTGCCGCAGGTGCGCTGTCGGTTTTTCTGCTCTTGATTGTAAGGAGAAGAACGGATACTGCCGGGGGGCAGCCTGATGGTTTGACCAATGGCTTTCCGTTGTGTTGCGAAAGACCCTTGGCGTATTTCTCGTTCAAGATACGATTCCCCTTGAAGATGATCCATGAATCCCAAAGGTGGGGGCCTTATCAGGTACAAAGAAAAACGGGACTACTCCGGTAGTCCCGTTTTTCTTTGTACCGATTTTCTACTTGTGGTCTACCGTCGTACAGGTTCTGGATGCGGATGGACACCTTGTCGGTTCAACCAGTTTCTTCCTATATGATTCTGTTTACAGGACAAGTGTACAGAAGAGGACATCGTCTGTTCCTTCGGCTTTCCCCCGGCAGGGCGAGGGTTGGGAATCAAGATACAAGTAAAGCTACGGAAAATACGCTGTTTCATGGTTGTATTATTAATACATAATTTCCGTTGTAAAAGGAAAAAACTTGTTGGAAAACCCGAAACATCTTTGTTATCATGAACCCATAATCATAAGATTGGGAGTAGAAATATGTCTGCAAAAATATCATCGGAAGACGTTGGGCGGATGTTTCGGGAAGATTTGATTTTCATAAAGCCACCCATTGCCGATCGGGAGGAATTGCTTCGTCTGATGGGCGCGCAGGTTGAAGCGAAGGGGATGGTATTGCCCAGCTTTACAGAAGCAGTATTAAAGCGGGAGCGCTGCTATCCAACCGGGTTGAGGACCGAATTTATCAACGTTGCAGTCCCCCATACCGATGCCTGTCATGTTGTGACACAGGCAATCGTCGTGGCCAAGGTGGATCCTCCGGTGGAGTTTGCCGCTATGGGTATGTCGGATGATATTATCCCGGTGAATTATGTATTTATGTTGCTGCTTAAAAAGGACAACACGCAGGTACCGCTGCTTCAGAAATTGATGAACCTGTGTGCCGACGAAGCAGCGACATCAGCCCTTAAGGCTGCGGACACGGTGAAAGAAGTTCTGCGGGTTCTTCACGGGTACTATGGACAGGACGCGCTGTCTTAATAATCCACTACTGAGAAGGGAGGGAGAAATATGTTGAAAAAGATTGTGGTTGCCTGTAATGCAGGGGTGGCGACCTCTGCTACCATCGCTTGCAAGATCGACAAACTCCTCAAGGAACGTGGACTGGAGGCGAATGTGGAGGCAACCGAAATCACTGTGCTGGAGCAGGCACTTCGCGATGCATGTATGTATGTCTGCGTCATCAAGCCAAACAAGGATTACGGTGTTCCCATGTGCAACGGTGTGGCATTTCTAACCGGTATTGGTATGGAAAAGGAACTGCAGAAGATCATCGATGTTCTCCAGCAGTAGAGGAAGTGCTTTGACCGGACCGCCTGTGAAGAGGGGGCGGATCAATCGCTCCCGGCGAGGTACGACACAAGAGAATGTGTACCGGCCCCACCCGAGACCGGGCATGCAGAAGGGTTTCCCAATGGGCAAATAAAAAGAAGAGGAGGATCTGACAAGATGGAGTTTTTGTCAAGCGTATTCGGATTTATCGTGAATGACCTTGGTTCCACGATTGTACTGCCAATCATTATGATGCTAGTCGGTTTGATCTTTGGTATGAAGTGGAAGGATGCGTTTTCCACCGGCTTGATGCTGGCAGTGGCGTTTAAGGGGGTTAGCCTGGTAACAGGCCTGATGTTTGACACCATCTGCCCCGTAGGCATGTCCATGGCAGAATCCGTGGGACGTTCTTTTCCCATCGCCGACGGCGGCTGGGCGCCGCTCTCTGCGGTGACCTGGACCTGGCAGTATGCATTTCTCATGTTCCCCATCCAGATTGCGGTCAACCTGGTGATGCTGGCCCTCAAAAAGACTAATACCCTCAATGTGGATATGTGGAATGTATGGGGCAAGGCTTTCGTAGGCTATCTAACCACCGCCATTACCGGCAAATTAGTATTTGGAATCTTCGTCGCCGTCCTTATGATTGTGATGGAACTTATTCTCGGCGACGCGATGCAGCCCCGAGTGCAGCGTATCACTGGTATTGAAAATGTGAGCTGTCCTCACCGGCATATGTTGCTCTGCTCGCTTTTGTATCCCATTGACACCCTCTTGCGGAAGATCCCCATCCTGAACCGAGATTACAACCTGAATACTTTGCGCAAGAGATTTGGCATCATGCTGGAACGCCATGTGCTGGGGTTCATTCTTGGTACTTTGTTTGCGCTAATCGGTAAGTACAGTATCATCGAATCTATAGGTATCGGCATCGCCGCTGGTACTGCTCTCTATCTTCTTCCTATGGTAGTCCGCCTGTTCATGAAGGCCCTCAACCCTGTGGCCGAAGCTGCGACCGACCGCATGAAGAAATGGGTCAAAGATGACCGTGAAATCTATATCGGCCTGGATAACCCCATGCTCCTTGGTGAGGACGCCATCTGGATTGTGGTGATGATGTGTATGCCCGTTTCTCTGATTCTGGCCTTTATTACCCCTGGCAACCAGATCCTTCCCTTTGGCGCCATTGACAACCTGACCCTGGGCCTCTGTACCTACATGGTTACCAACGGCAATATTTTGCGGATGTTCATTCTGTACATTGGGTTTACTCCCCTCTATCTGTTGGCAGCGACAAATATTGCGCCGATCATTTCTCAGCTGGGCGTAGAGAATGGCGTCCTTGAAGCGGGCACCCTGATTGCCAGCACCGGCATGGATTGTCCGGCGTTTACCTGGATTTTTACCAATGTCTTCAATTTCCTGCAGGGCAACTTTATCCCGTTGATTTTTGCGGTTATCTACATCGCAGGTTTCATTTATACCGTCAGAGGCTTCAAGAAGGAAGGCATTGCAGACAAGGCAGCAATTAACGGAGTAAAATAATCATCTTTCCCTTCGGATTCCCATGCGGAACAGTTCCGCATGGGAATCCCTCATGAACGATCTTGGTAATGGATATTCTAGTAAATAGCAGAGCGTGACCAAGAGAAATCCCGTCCCCCAATAGGAGTGTAATACGACTGTGGAAGATATTAACAGGAGAAACAATTTAATACTGTTACACCTTTTGGAATCCGATGGTTGGTTGACGTCGATGCAGCTTGCAAAAAAGCTGCAGGTTAGCGACAGAACCATCCGCAGTAGCATTGCAGAGCTTTCTGGTTTTCTGAAAAGCAAAGGGATCACGTTAATTGCAGAACGGGGAAAGGGATACCAGCTTGCAGATGGGGACAGGCCGAAGGTGCGGGAAATTTTGACGACCGGTGGTTTTAACACAGAACAGGAAACGCAGAGCGATCTGGTTCTGGAATTGATCCGACTATCCGCTCCGGTGGATGTGGATGAACTGAGCGATCGGCTGTTTATGAGCCGCACAACCTTGGAAAACGAGCTGAAGCAGGTACGAAAGGAGCTGGAGGAGAGCAGCAGTGATCTGATTTTATGCCGGAAGAAGAATAAGATTTGGCTGGAAGGAAGCGAACGGAGTAAACGTGTGTTGATCGGCTATCACATAGACAACCGGTTCCATAACCCGATGTCCTATGATTTGATCGGCTATGCCTCCTACTTTTCCTACGATCAGCTGACGCTGGTTACCGACGTGGTGAATACGGTGCTGCGCGGGCATAAGATTACAGCTTCCGACACGGGGATTGTGGCCATTGCCGTGCACATTTTGATTGCCATTAAACGGATAGAACTTGGGTTTACACTGCAGGAGCCTTATCTCTCCAAAAGTGAAAAAGCGGATTGTACAGAGGAATACGGTGCGGCGCAGGAAATGTTCGCAGCGCTGCGGCAGTATTTTCCCATGGCTGTCAAGGAGACCGAATATGAATATGAAGCATTGGCATACTGTATTTTTTTCCGGAGGTTCTTTCGGACTGGGCAAGAAGGCGGCAAGAACATTGAGAAGGACGTAAAAGCCGAGTGCCTGGAAGCAATCCGGGACATTTTACAGGAGATCCGGGATGTTTACCTATTGGATCTGACCCGGGACCATGATCTTTATGTAAGCTTGGCGTATCATCTGCAGTCCACCATGGACAAAAGCGGTTACTGCCAGAACTATGTCAATCCCATATTGGCGGATGTCCGCAGCCGATACCCCTTCGTCTTCGATTTGGCAATTCACTTCCGTGACCGTTTTTTTGAACGCCTGGGGGTGTCCTTCAATGAGAGCGAAACCGCCTATCTGGCGGTACATCTGGGGGCCTCCATGGAGCGCCTGAAAATCCAGAACGATGCCCAGAAATTAAAGGCTGTGTTGATCTGCCACGCCAGTCCTGCAACCTCACAGTTTTTGATGGCGAAGATCCTTTCGCTGTTTGGCAGCCGATTGTATCTTTGCGGTCCCTATTCTGTTTTTGACGCCCGCGAAGTGAAGAAGGAAAAACCGGATCTGATCATTTCCACCGCCAATTTTGCTGCAGGGTGGGAGGAGAACATCCCGCTGGCCTATATCAATTTGATCCCCGATACCAAAGATATCAGGCAGCTTGGACGCATCATCGACGAAGCTGCCCATAATACCACATTCCGGTATGCGTTCACCGATTTCTTCAGCGAATCATTTTTCTATCCCATGTTAGAAGCCGAGGATTCCACGCAGGTGATTGAACGGATGGCCAACGATCTCATCCAAGCGGACATTGTACAGGAGGGATTCAAAGAGTCTACCTTTCAACGGGAAACCTTTTCAACCACCGTTCTTCAAAATGGGATTGCCATGCCCCATCCCAGTGGATTTTACTCGAAAAAAACCACCATTGCCGTCGCAACCCTCGCTCATCCCATCCAATGGGGCAGCGCAACTGCCCAGGTGGTTTTTATGCTGGCAGTCAAGAGCGGTGACCAGCAGTTTCTCCGCAACTTTTACGAATTGATCGTCAATCTCTCCGAAAGTGCTGAACATGTAAACCGCATGCTGCGTGTTCAAACCTTCGACGAACTGTTGGAATGCTTTAATACATTTTATTGATCTATGGGGAGATTCCCGTGCCGTCCCGGGACGATCACCTCCAACATGCATTCTTGGGCGGCAGAAGGGAGAAAAGAATATGACAAAACAGATTAGGCAAGAAATGATCAACGAAATTATCCGAATCGGCATTCAGATGGATCAAAAGGGGATGGTAAATGCCTTCGAGGGCAACCTTTCCATAAAAGACCGGGAAACCGGTCTACTGTACATAACGCCCTCTGGCAAGAGAAAGATGGAATTGACCCCGGATATGATTGCCGTACTGGACGAGGATGGCAATCAGGTTGCCGGCAGCTGCAAGCCCTCATCCGAGCTGCCGATGCATACCCACTCCTATCGGATGCGCCCTGATGTCAATGCCGTCATCCACTGCCATTCCCCTTATCTCACCGCCTACGCCATCTGCAATAAGCCGGTGGAATGCCGAGCATATGCAGAATTCCTAATGCTTGCCGGTGACCAGATCCCTGTTGTTCCCTATGGCAAACCCGGAACCGACGAGATTTATGCCAAAATGGGCCCCTTCTTACGGAACCATAATATTGTCCTGCTGGCCAACCATGGCCCACTGTCTGTCGGGCCTGATCTGGCAACCGCTTTCAACCGGATGGACTCTTCTGAACGCATCGCCCATATTCTCAGCATTGCCAAAACGGTGGGTCAGCCCTGTGACCTGTCGGATTACGAGATTGCGCGTCTTTTTGAATAGAGATCTTCGCCTAGAATACCTCTCCAATACACCTCAACCACAAGAACCCTTTCCGGAAAACCGGAAAGGGTTCTTGTGGTTGAGGCAGTCCAGAAGATAAGAAACCTGTTTCTGGTAATTCCGTATGGTCTGAGGGGAGAGGCGGCGGCATTCACACTGGAAGGTGAAGTCCTCCAAAGCGTCGGCAAGTTTCATGGCAGTTCCTCCTTGTGTTGTGGCAGAAAAGGAGAACTCCCACCGGCCTCAAGCTGGTTTCCTGGCCCTGTATACAGGGAGAAGGATAACGATTGGGAGGGACGTACCATCCCTTATCCAGCTTCCCTTCGTTATCCTTCTACGACAACGGTTTTTCCACCAGAAAACCGACCACAAAAAAACGGGCCGTCTTGCGACGACCCGTTTTTGCGCTCGTTGTGCCGATTGTTACTTGTGGTCCACACCATACATGTGCTTGATGAGCATCAGCACCTTGT
Source organism: Candidatus Heteroruminococcus faecigallinarum (assembly GCA_904387055.1). GTDB lineage: Bacteria > Bacillota > Clostridia > Oscillospirales > Ruminococcaceae > Heteroruminococcus > Heteroruminococcus faecigallinarum. The sequence goes on from CAJFKV010000007.1 coordinate 42,739, forward strand.
TGGAGTAGCCCCACTCGTTTGGCTCAAATCTGCTTTCCCAAACCAGCAAAAATAGGGAAATACGGCATCGTTTCGCATAATTCTGCTTGTCCTTTTAAGAATGTTATCATCCTTCTGCAAGTGATAATATTCTTATTACTTACAAGTTTATCCTGCCGTATTTCAAAAATCAAGAGCAGGCGGACTCTTTTTCTATACAATTCAGACCACCTGAATACAAAGGTCAATTTCTCCTTGACCCACTAAAGACAACACGCAGGAAATCCAGCCCAGGCCCCCATTCTATAGGTATTGTGTCGTTAGGCCAGCCAATCCCCGTTTCCTCCCGGCTAAAGCAAAGGGATTATTTGTTATCCGCGCCCCGTTTGCTCCTTTTCCAAATCAAATACTGCTCATAGTTTTTTAATTCTGTCTGCTCCTGGGGGGTCAGAATTTGTGCTTTCCGTTTTTTCTCATACTGTGGATCCAAATCCGACAGACCAAGAAGATAATCCGCAGAAACACCATACAAGCGGCAGATTTGTACCAACATTTCATGACTTGGAGAACTTTTTTCCTGTTCCCAGGCTCTGACAGTGGGCAAGGAAACATCCAAAATCTTTGCCATTGCCGCCTGGGTATCCCCATGGTCTTTCCGGATTTCGGCCAATCGTTCTCCAATCATCTTATCACCTCGCCAATTTAGTATATATTTTTTTATTACTATGGCAGATAAAGTGATAATTATATTGTTTTAAATTTCTATATATGATAATATTTATATTACATAATATGGAACTTAAAGGTCCCACAAGAGGAGGATACAAATATGAGGAGAAGTATCGCCCTATTGATGTCAATAACCCTACTGTTATGCAGCTGTGGGGGGACAGTATCCAGGGAAGCGTATGAAAAAGTAATTGCTGAGCGCGATATGTTAACAAAAGAGCTAAAAAACTGTAGACAAAATGTATCAGACAGTGCTGATTCATCCGATTTAGATTATCCACTTGATGAAACAACATCGTATGAAAAGGCATCCTCGGATAGAGTTTATACACTGGGAGAAACAGCAACGAATGAAGTCTTCGGTTTAACAGTTATAGATTGGATGGAAACAACACGGGTAGATGATGGAAGCTATTATTATCAAGCGGATCCTGGTAAAGAATATTTAATCGTATTTGTCGATTTGGAAAACCTCGCTTCTGAAGATCAAAGCTTTTATCCTTTAAGCGAATTCGAATTTTTTGCGGATGACTATACATGTCGGACAAGAAGTTTCGGCAGTGGATACGGCGTAACGATTAACGGTATTGACCCTTTCTATAGTAGCGGTCTCGGTGGTACTGAGGTAGCTGCTGGCAAAAAAACGAAAAACTATATTGCCGCCGAAGTTCCCAAAGATTGGCGTACAATTGAACTTGTATTTCAAGATAATATAACATTTTCGTTTTCAAGGGAATAATGTGTAAAGGGGGACAATGTAATGAAAAAGTATTATCTTCTATTAATCGGGTTTATAGCGATTATGTTGTTATCTAGTTGCGGAACGTCATCAAAAGTATATTCAGTTGGAGAAACTGCAACGGATGGAACATTCAACATTCAAATCACTGATTGGAAAGAGATCGATCAGGTAGAATCTTTCGAAGGCCCTAATGAAGGATACATCTATGTTTTCGTCTTTTTGGATATGGAGAATATTTCTTCTAAAGAACAAGAGTTCTATGGAACCGAATTTGAATTTATAGTGGACGACTACGAAACTATTCAGTCTACCTTTGGTTATGGAAACGTAGAAATCGATGGGATTAAAGGATTTGATGGAGTTTTCGGAAATAGTCTAAAGCCTGGTAGAAAAATAAGAAATTATATATGTGCGGAAGTCCCTGAAAATTGGGAAAATATTGAGATTTCTTTCCGCGATGATATACAATTTTTAATTGCTAAACAGACCTAAATTATAGTAAGAAAATTTTCTTTTCTACTTATAAAAATAAAACCATAATCATACGAAAAGAGAATGTTGCAAGTTAGCTGCGCAAAAAATAATTGACAAAATTGGCCATCAAAATGCAAATTCTTTTTTAAAAGATATTGCCAGACAATGTGTCTGGCAATATCTTTTACTTTTCACTCAAATCAGCAGCTGGTGCACCATCCTTAAGAACAAAAAATTGGCGCATATAAAGAGTTCGATTTTTGGAGTCAGCATCATTATAATTGGGGGGGAAGTAGTTAAAATATATTTCTCTTACTTTTTTATCCATCATATAGAAAAAGCGCTCTATAGTTTCATTAATTGGCTTAGCTTCAAGTAAACCCTTATAAGCTTTTACCTGGTCTTTCTGCCTAATACTATGCCGTATTTTTGCGTCGTCCATCCAACTCATTTTTACTGTTATCCCCATTTGCGCAGTATGGTTATGGGGCTGGGCAGTATAGTCATGGGGTTGGATAGTAGTTTCCACCTGATTGGAAAAGAAATTTACAACCTCCCTGCCATGCTTCATTGCATTATAGACACGTCTAAAAGCTAATTCATACTGCTTTTCCTCAGTTGTCCAAATTGGTTTATCATTCAGTCTTTCATACAACGCTGCACCCCAAAAACAAATTTCTCCTATAGAGGCCATTACATCTACATCATTGATTTCAATTTTAATAGTTTTCGTGGAGATCCACCTTTTGGGTCCTGTTTGGCCCTCCTCACGTATATCTAATACTTGAACACTGTTGGAAGTCAGAGCCGCATAAGATTTACAAAATCTCTCATATGCTTTACATAATCCCCAATGCATACATCTGATCATGTGACAACGGTCAACCGTTAGTTCCCAGCATATACTGTCTCTCTTGGGGGGAGTTAAGGAATTTTTGTTCATATTGATTTATCCTCCCACCGGGTTTATACATTTCTCCCGTTCCATTCTCTCTGTTCATATCTTTGTGAGCAATATTATGACTACTCTCGGTATCTAAATTCTATCTAATAGCTGTTTTTTCTTTGTTAAGTACTCTTCCTCCGTTAAAATTCCTTCCTCTTTCAGCTCTGATAACTGCCTCAGCTTGGTTACAGCATCCAATTGAACTTCATTGACATTATTACTTATAGATTGTTTAGCTTTCAATGGCAAAATGAATTCTTCGCTTTTTTCTGGAATAAGCTCTTTAAAAATTTCTAGAGCATCCAATGAGAGCGCAATGTCTTTTTTAATACCACTTTCAAAATAGTATAAATGTACTATTCTGGTATCATGTGTAACGGTTTCGGAAACTATTTTGTTCCGGCTCCCAATAATAGCTCCTGCATCACCTGCTAAAACTCCCCCAATAATCGCACCTGTAATATTAGAGCCACCACCACTAATTTTTTGCTCCCTATACATTTCGCCATGAGTGGAATAAAAATCTATATCTTGTATTTTTATGGAGTACTTCTTCATTTGAGAAGACAATAAGTAAATTGCTGCGTCTTCCGGACATAACACAATAGGCGGATGAAAACAAATATCATCTTCATTTTTCCAAATATAGTAAGTCCCAACAGGAATTGTTACACTTTGAATGATGTCTGCAGTTCGTGGAATGGAGGGCAGGTTGAGGGAATCGTAGATATCTTTAATCTGTTCTTTCGCCTCATCTTGCTCTTGCTTCAATGCCTCCAAATAAACACTATCCATCTGTTCTTTAAGGCGACTTACCTTCTTTTTCTGCGGATCCGCAAGGGCATTATAAATACAAACGAAAACAATCACTGGAAGTAAAAACATTCCCATAAACATGGGAACGCCAAAATTTGAACTAATTTTAGAAAATATTGTGAAAAATAAAAATATAACTGCAGCTACTAATGTAGCAATCTTAAGTGCTTTTTCATTTCCGCGATCCGAAATAGTTTGTATATCTTCTTTTGACTTCTTGTATTGCTGCACACTAAAAGTATCTGACTTAAAACCACAATTACAAATATACTCCTTTGTATTTGGAATTTGGTAAATATTTTGAAGCATGTTTTCGTTCTGTAAGTCTGCCAATAAGTCTTTATACTCCGGATACAATACAATTCTATGAATTTTTCCGCATTGAGGACATCGAATAAAACTACTAACACTAGAAGTACCACAAAACTCATAATTCATATTGTCCCCTCCAATTTCAACAAAAAGTTTTTTATGCTAATACATGGTCATTGTAGACTAGTTTTGAAAAAAAGTAAAGGAGAATAATAGAAATTAGTATCACTATTTTAGTAAACACAGTTTTTCAAACACTTAGTTTGAAGTACTCATACTATGTTTGATATTGTCCAAAACGATAGTTTTTGAGAAGCTTCCAGAACAACAGAAAAACGCCCCAAAACTACCCAAAATTCTTATCAAAAATTTTATCAAAATCTAATTTACAAAAACAACCGTTTATGATAAAATAAGAATATGATAAGGAGGGGTTACTGTGGCGCTTAAATTAGGATATGCAAGAGTAAGTACGGAACAACAAAACTTAGATCGCCAACTGGACGCACTTCGGTCTGCTGGGATTCAAGATAAGAACATCTTTTGCGAGAAGATGACAGGAACCAAGTCCCACCGCCCGCAACTGGACGCACTTAAGGAGAAAATAGAACTTGCTAGGGAACTAGACGCAGAAGCAGAAATAAGCGTCACCATAGAAAGCTTATCTAGACTTGGTAGATCAACCAAGGATTTGCTCAATCTATTAGATTATTTCAAGGGGCTGGGAGTGCAGCTTATTTCCCTCAAAGAGTCTATAGACACCAACACCCCCACGGGTCAGCTTTTAATCACTGTACTTTCTGCAATCTCCCAGTTTGAGCGAGATTTAATTGTGCAGCGGACAAGCGAAGGGTTGAAAGCAGCCAGAGCCAGGGGAAGGAAAGGCGGACGTCCAGAGGTCAACCCCAAGAAGCTTGAAACCGCCCTAGCCCTGTACAGGTCTCAGGAGTTCAGCATCAGACAGATTGTAGAGCAAACGGGGATCTCACAAGCCACCCTTTACCGCAAGATTAAAGAGCTAGATTCAGAGAGCTAGTAAAATAGCGGATTTTTGGCCCTTAAAAATCCCAAGAAATATCTGTTTCGTCGTACAAGCCCCTACAAGCCCCTACAAGCCCCTATATGGGGCTTTTTTTGTTGGCCTACCCTCGTATCGAAATTTCCCCAAAAACGTCACACAAGGAAAATCTCAGGGCAGATTGCTTTGAATTTCAATAATCTTTACCGTAAATAAAATTATCTACAGTTACCTTTTCAATTATGAGCGCAGCTAAAGCACTGTCTTAAATTGTAAATTTATTATTAATTATTAACAAATATTATTTACATTTATAGTATTTTATGATATAATTTTACAAAATCGGTGTTTCTTCTCTCAGCTTTATAAAACTACTCGAATTGAGGTGAAAATTACGTTCTCTTTATTTACAGATTATCTTGATGAGAAAGACAAATTTCCCATCACTGCAACAAATGAATTAGCTCTGCAATGTACCCAAAAATTACGCGAAATCCTCTCACAAAAGATAAAAAAGAATAAAGAAAGCCCAGTAGAAAAAGACTATACAATTCTAGATGGTGAATATTTTATTCCAATCCACCAGCCCTTCGAAGAATACTATTTAGTAAGCAATTTAGGTAGAATTTTTTCTTTACATAAAAAAATGTTTTTATCAGGCTCTCGAGAACCAAGTGGTTACATCAGTTTAAAATTAACCAATGGGATTATAGAACTTCCTGAAAGGATGCATCAAGCTGTACTAAATTCTTGGCGTGGCGCAACTCCGCCAGATATGGAGATTGATCACTTAGACCATAATCGTTCAAATAATGAATTGAATAATTTGAGATTTTTATCTGTGACAGCAAATCGAAAAAGAAAATATAAGAAATACTTTATTTCGAGAAAACCTAACTCTGAAATTATTTATCTCCAGCACTTTAAGGCCTACTCTAACATGAAAGATGTCAGAAGGATTTTGTCCTTAAAAAAGGATATTACCGATTTGTATGAATATATTTTGTCAAATAGCGTCCCCAATAAGGTACTTAAGGGGAATAATATATTTGCTCTTATTAATGGTCATACCGTTATGTTAGAATTAAATAGACAACCATGATAGATATGATTTCAAAATAGCTTGGCGAGAGCTGGCCTAATAAGGTCAGCTCTTTTTAATCGCTTTAGATCTAATGGGATATGGATGATTAGTAGCTATATCCTGGATTAGATTTTCTCCAAGTCAGATTTTTGGTTATACCCCCGCTCCAATATCTTTAGTTAGATAAATTACAATCTCTTGTAGATCTACAATCGCTAGGCAATCGCTAGATATAGGTGCTATCTTGATTTTTGATTATGATTGTCGACAATTTGTATAGAAATAAATCGTATATGATTTTTGATTCAATAGATATCAAGGTATTATTTCAAGCTTTATCTGCAATTACCCTCATACCCAGCTAAATCTAATAGAATATGTGTTTGTTTTCGGTCGCTCCGCTCCTTAAATTTGATTTTAGAACTTTTTATACCCTCTTCTTAAAGGGACACAGTCAAAAATGAGGAAAAAATAAGGGTTAAAATTTGATTTTATCACTTTTCTATTTATTGGAAATAAAACGCCCCTGTCCACGTTTGGCCACAGTGCTGGCTTTGTTTGGATGACTTCGCCGCACTGAACCGCACTCATGAGGGACAGAGGCGTTATTCTTCCCAATATATAAATATATAGTTATATATATAAGAACAGATCAAGTTGTGCGCCAAATTTGCAAATATCTAGAAAAACACTGTTCATTTGATGGTGGATATCCGCACAGAATATCGCTCTTGATATCCCGTTAGAACAGCCAAAAATCCCAGTAGTTTTCTGGAAAAATGCCCAATTCACTCCATTTAGGCCAGCGCACAGAATATCGCTAAATTTTGGGTCAAAGGTTTTGCGAGTAATAGGGAATCAGTTTCGCTACCTGATATGAGATATCCCAGGAACCGCCGTAATACAACAGGATATGTACCCCAAGCATATTTGCATTATGTGACGGCGCCAGGAAAATATAGGGGCTTATCTGAGCAATCCCGTCAAAAAACTGTTTGGGCTTATCTGTTGCTAGACCTAATATAGTTAATATCTCTTTGGTGGACAGAGGGACTATCTTATCTAGCTCATCCTCCAAGGGATTAGAACACAAAATATTATAATTTATATTTACCCAAGGAATCAGTTTGTAGATATATCCTACCGCTTTATGCTGGCGGGGATCTCGGCACTTCTCAAAAAGCGTCTGAATCCCATTATAAAACCCTCTTATTTTCTTAGAATTAACATCATATTTGGTTTGTTTGATATTCCCTCTGGAAATCACCTCCGGATTTGGATATATACTACCATCTCTTAGAATCAAAAGTCCGTTTTCAAAAAGTGGCTTGAAGCACTTCCTGGCGGCTGAATCTGATAACCCCATTAAAGCTTGAAGGTCTTTTGGGGCCAAAGGTTTCCCGTCCTTCCTGCTGCTTTTGGTCAGAAAGCCATCTGCACTCCGATAGGAACAGCAAAACAAAAATCTAGCCAACGTGGCAGAGTCTAAATTGGACAATTCCTTGGACAGAGATACCCCAGGAGTGTAAGGAATCCAGAAAAACTTCCCACATATATCCGGCGTTCGATTTTTCCAGAATTCTATGTTTTCTTTTATTTTCTTATTATCAAGATATTTGTCATAGTCTTCTTTCAGGATAGGCGTCAAATATTTATCTGTCCTATCTTCCCCTGTGGCAATATCAATAATGCGCTCTGTCAATCATATCCCCTTCCTTAAACTCATTGGCAGCTATATCAAATAAGCATCCGAACCATTTCAAGCAAAATAAACGGTTTTTAAAATCCTATGTACAATATTCACATTATTCTTTCCTCTTTCTGGTACTCTGTGTGGTGTCCCTAAGTATAGCGCAGTGCATTATGTTTGTAAAGCCGCCTGAAATCTGATATTTTTATTGATTTTTCACAAAAATTTACCTCTAGCCAATTTCCTTAATTTGGATTACAAATTATTACAAATCCGCAAATCCGCTTGGGAAGCCATTTTTTGATTTTGTTTACTATAACTATAAAATAGATTATTTAATCTATTTTTCAAGCGAAAATTTCTTGTGCAATTTGCTAAATTATCAAAGCGCCGACACAAATTTTAAACCTGTGCCGACGCTTTTATTTCATTCTATATATTCTTTTAGATACTCATAAGAGGTTCATCAGGGGACTTGTCCTGACCCCGGCGGTAACAATCTCCTGATCCCGCAACCCTTCCAGATACCGCTGTGTAATAGAGATATTTTCATGACCCATCAGACGGGAAAGACTGTAGACATCAAGGCCATTGCGCAGCTGCATCTGCGCAAAGGTGTGGCGGCAGGTATGGGGAGAAACACGAACATCCTCCATACCAAGATCCTCGCCCGCCACCCGCAGCATCTTTTCAACCGCTTCACTGGTGAGGGGTTTCCCATTTTTGCTTAGAAAATAATTTGCGTATGGGATTGCCCTGTCCTGAAAGTACCCCTCCTTCACCCGTTCATACCGGAACAACTGTTTCGCCAAATAGGGAGATTTTGGAACGACCCGCTCCTTTTCACCTTTTCCCCGCCGCACAAGAATAAAATCCCGCTTAATATCCTTCTCGGTTAGATTGATAACCTCCCCCAACCGCATTCCTGTATCAAAGAAAAGGGTAATCAGGGTCTTATTTCGTACATCCAAATATGTGGTGTTGTGATAATAGTTGATTAGTTGTCGTACCTGGAGGTTTGAAAAGGTCTTTATGATCACCTTTGGCTGTCTTACATTCTTGATCTTGGCGGTAATCAGACGGTCAATGTATTCTTCTTCCCAAACGTAGCGGAAAAAGCACTTAAAGGCTTTCAAAAGGTCGTTGAGATAGGCGGGCTTGCGCCCCTTCTTCTGCATTTCCAGAAGATACTGCTTCACCATCTGAGGTGTTACTTCCTCCAGTTCTGTTATCTGGTGCTGAATTCGCAGGTAATCCAGGAGATAGGTGACCTGCTTTTGGTAGTTACGGATGGTCTGGGGCGAAAGGCGGCGGCATTCACACTGAAAGATGAAGTCCTCCAAGGCGTCGGTGAGTTTCATGGTCGTTTCCTCCTTTAGATGGCAGAAAAGACGAAACCCCGCCGTCCCCAAGCTGGTTTCCGCCCTGTCCCTGACAGGATGGACGATAACGATTCGGAGGAACACACCAGCGCCGCTGGTTTTCCCCTTCGTTATCATCCTGGGACGACATTTTTCCCACCAGGAAAACAGACCACAAAAAAACGGGCCGTCTTGCGACGACCCGTTTTTCCTCTATTCAAGCCAAATATTACTTGTGGTCAACAGAGAACATGTGCTTGATGAGCATCAGCACCTTGTTGGAGTAGCCCCACTCGTTGTCGTACCAGGAAACCAGCTTGACAAAGGTGGGATTCAGCATGATGCCGGCCTTCTCATCAAAGATGGAGGTGCGGGCATCGCCCAGGAAGTCGGAAGAAACGACCATCTCGTCGGTGTAGCCCAGGATGCCCTTCAGCTCGCCCTCAGAAGCCTTCTTGATGGCGGCGCAGATCTCTTCGTAGGTGGTCTCCTTGGCCAGCTTCACGGTCAGGTCAACCACCGACACATCCAGGGTGGGAACCCGGAAGGACATACCGGTCAGCTTGCCCTTCAGATCGGGAATTACCAGGGCGCAGGCCTTGGCGGCACCGGTGGTGGAGGGGATGATGTTGCCGGCAGCGGCACGGCCGCCTCTCCAGTCCTTCTTGGAAGGACCGTCAACGGTCTTCTGGGTGGCGGTGGTGGAGTGAACGGTGGTCATCAGGCCTTCCACAATGCCGAAGTTGTCGTTGATGACCTTGGCCAGAGGAGCCAGGCAGTTGGTGGTGCAGGAAGCGTTGGACACCACGTTCATGTCGGTGGTGTACATATCCTGGTTAACGCCCATAACAAAGGTGGGGGTCTCCTTGCTCTTGGCAGGAGCGGAGATGACGACCTTCTTGGCGCCGCCCTTCAGGTGCAGCTCGGCCTTCTCCTGAGCGGTGAACACGCCGGTGGACTCCACAACGTACTCCACGCCATTCTCGCCCCAGGGGATCTCGTCGGGGTTCATCTTGTCAAAGACCTTGACCTCTTTGCCGTTGACCAGGAACTTGCCGTCCTTGGCCTCCACGGTGCCGTTGAACTGACCGTGCATGGTGTCGTACCGGGTCATGTACACCATGTACTCCAGATCCACAAAGGGATCGTTCACCGCGACCACGTCAAAGGTCTCGGGCTGGGCCATGGCGGCCCGGAATACCAGCCGGCCGATGCGGCCGAAGCCATTGATACCAATCTTGATTGCCACTATAAAACACTCCTTTTCAGAATGATCTGTTTCATATTTTATACCAAAACTGCGAAAACTACAAGAAGTTTGGACAAGAAGGCGGCCGCCAGGCGCGTTTCTCTGTTTATCACAAAACAAGCGGCGAAAACATGGCCTTTTTTCGGTCTTTTCACTGCCCAAATTTTCCTATAGCTTGTATTTCGACGAGGGGAAACGGCAAAAAAGGCAGCTGATTCCCCCATGGAAAGGAGAGAATCGCCTATGGCGTCCCTTGCCCGCCTGTGCCGAGAACAGGATTTTCCGGCGGCGCTTCTGGACCGGGAACTATCGGTCCGGTGGTGTACCCCCAGCGCCGCCTGCCGCTGGCCGCTGCTGGGGCGGCCGGAAGGGATGCGGATCCTCTTCCCGGGCCTTTGTCCGGAGCCGGGAAGGGTGGGCCGGTTTGGGGCGCCGCCCCCTTGGGAGGAACTGTGGACCCTGCTCCTTCCCTGGGAGAAGGGGTGGCTTGCCCTCTTCCCGGGGGAGCGGCCGGCCCGGGGCTCCCTGGCGGCCACCCGCCAGATGGACGCCCTCTCCTGGCAGTTCCGCCAGCCGCTGGGGGAGATGACCGGGGCCCTCTCCCTGCTGGAGGCGCGGCTGGCGGCCCAGGGGGTGTCCGGCTGGGAGAAGGCCTGTGCCCAGGCCTGCCAAAGCGCCAACCGGCTGCTGCGGGGATGGGAGAATCTGTCCCTGGTGCTGGGCGGGGAGAGCCCCCGCCTGGAGCCCCTCTCCCTGTGGGAGGAGGCGGAAAGCCTGCTGGAGGCGGCCCGCCTGGCCGTCCCTCCGCCCCGGCTGCGGCTGGAGTGGCGGTTCCCCCGGGAGGAAACGGTGGTCCTGGCCGACCGGAGATGGCTGGAGCGGGTGCTGTGCAACCTGTTGTCCAACGGCTGCCTCTTTGGGGGAGGGGAACTGTCGGTGCGGGGAAAGAAGACGGGCGGCCAGGGGATGGTGACGGTTCGGGACCGGGGGCCGGGACTGCCCCCGGGGCTGGAGCAGGGGGAACCTCCGGCCCCTGGGGAGCTGTTTTGCCGGGAGGGGCTGCCCCGGTCGGGGGCAGGGCTCGGCCTGTGCGCCTGCCGGCGGGCGGTGGGGGTTCTGGGGGGACGGTTTCTCCTCTCCTCCGGGAAGGAGGGGGCGGCGGTTTCCTTCTCCCTCCCGCTGGACCCGGCCGGCCGGCGGCCGGAACCGCCCCCGGCGCCGGCGGACTATCTCCACAGCCGCCTGTCCCCCCTGATGGTGGGCCTTTCCGACCTGCTTTCCCCACTGTGAGGGGAAAAGGAGACCGGCTGCCCCCAATGGTTGGCGTTTTCAGGAGAAAAAGTTGCCGCTTCTGCAAGGAAACCGGTTTTTTCGCCCACTATAGGGATAGAACGGCCTGCACGGGGGGACGGGAGTTCCTCCCCAGCGGGTCCGGGGACGGCTGGCAAGGAGAGAGCGCCCCCGCTTAAGATCGACGAGGAGAAAGAAGGGATTGCACGTGAAACGGAAGACTGTCCTGACAATGGCGGCCGCGGTGGTTTTGGTGCTGGCGGCGGCCTTCGGGCTGGCCTGGGGGATGATCTCCCGGTCCACCCGGCTGGAGCCCATCGACCTGACCGGGGTGACCATTACCCCCCAGATGGGGAACGCCCTGTCCATGGAGCCGGAGAGCGGCTTCCTCATCTCGGGAGGGGAGCTGACCCAGGAGCAGGTGGAGGATTACCTGACCATCACCCCGGAGACCGGCTACACCGTTACCCCCTCGGAAGAGGGGTATCTGGTGCTGCCCTCCCAGCCCCTGGAGGAGGACACCCTCTACAGCCTGACCCTGGGGGATGCCCGGGTCCAGACCCCCCGGTCCTGGGCTTTCCAGACCAAGCGGCCGGTGGGCATCCGCAGCAGCTATCCAACCCACGGCAGTACATACGTCCCGGTGGACGGAGGGCTGGAGTTTACCCTCAGCCACCTGGACCTGGACATTTCGGACCATTTTTCCATCGATCCGCCGGTGGAGGGCAGCTGGGAGAAGCACAACAGCCTCCAGGTCTTCCTGCCCTCCCAGCCTCTGGAGCCGGGCACCCTCTACACCGTCACCATCTCCCCCGGGGCCAGCTGCTCCGCCGGGACGATGGAGGAACCGGTGATGATCCGCTTCCGCACCAATGATGACGGCGGCGACGAGGGCTGGCAGATCTCCCTCCCCTACAACCGCCTCAGCGAGAGCTTCCTCCCCGGGGATCCGGTGATCCTGGAGGTGGAAGCCTACAACCGGGACGACCGGGAAGGGCAGCTGGGCCAGGGGCAGGTGGCCATCTACCGGCTGCAGGACGGGGAGGAATACCTCTCCCTCCTGGAAAAGCACCAGACCCAGGTGGAGGAGCAGCTCCTGGACGAGTCCGATTATGTGGAGGATCTGTCCGGCAGGGAGCCCTCCCTTCGGTTCGGCGCCCTCTTCCATGCCACCGACAGCAGCTATCTCTGCACCCTGCCGGAGGGGGCCCAGCTGGGCAACGGGTTCTATCTGGCCCAGATGACCTTCCGCGATGGGGGGCAGGAGTACCAGATTCAGAAGTTCTTCCAGATCTCCCCGGTGGCCTCCTATGTCCAGAGCCACGGGAACGAGGCCCTGGTCTGGCTCAACGATGCCGCGGCCGGCCAGCCCCTGGCGGGAGCCACGGTGGAAACGGCGGACAACGCCGCCTTTGCCGGCAGTTACTATGCCACCACCGACGAGAACGGCCTGGCGCAGTTTACCACCTATGGGGACGGGGCGGGTTACCTGCGGGTCGTCCAGAACGGCCAGGTGGTGTTTGCCGACCGGTACCGCCCCTATGCCGGGGACGGGGAAGAGGGGGAGGATACCATCCCCCTGGAGCACCGTTTCTTCTCCATGGTGTATACCGACCGGACCCTCTACCAGCCCACCGATTCCATCCGGGTGTGGGGCTTCCTCTCCCCCCGGAAGGGGGAGACGCAGCCCGCCTCGGTCACCGTCCGGCTGAAGCATTGGGGGGAGGAGAGCCCGGTGCTGGCCAGCCAGACGGTGGCAGTAGGGGAGGACGGCAGCTTCTCGGCCCAGCTGGACTTTGCCGACGTCCAGTCCTCCAGTTACTATGTGGAGGTGGTGAACGAAGGGGGAGAGGCCTATGCCACCACAACCGTCTCGGTGGAAGCCTACCGGAAGCCCAGCTACCTCCTCTCCACCTCCTGCGACCGCGCCTGGTACGGCCCGGGGGATTCCGCCCGGATTGGCGTCCAGTCCACCTTCTTTGACGGGACGCCGGTGCCGGGGATGGGCTTCTCGGTGGAGGGGTACCAGCTGGGGAACGCTTCCCAGCTGACCACCGGCCAGGACGGCAGCGGCTCGGTCCGGGTTACCCTTCCCCTTTACGACTCGGAGGAGGATCCCAACAGCTGTGACCCCTTCTATGTGTATGCCACTATTTCCAACACCGACGCCCAGAACCAGTCGGTCTACACCGACCTGTACCTCCAGGTGCTGCCCCGCAGCGTCATCCTGGACGTGCAGGCGGCGGAGGACGGCAGCGGCCGGGTCACCGTGACCACCCACCGCACCGATCCCTCGGCCATCGAGGCGGAGGGCCCCTCCACCCAGTATCGGTACTATTCCCTGGACGACGTGAAGGGGGAGGCGGTGGATCTGCCGGTCACCGTCACGGTGATGCAGGTGGACCAGATTGCCCAGCAGACCGGGGAGGAGTACGACTTTATCAGCGGCACGGTGGTGCCCACCTATACCTATACCCAGCAGGAGACGGTGGCCCAGGTGTGGAACCTGCGCACCCAGGACGGCCAGCTGGTGCTGGAGGAGTTGGACCAGTATCAGCCCGCCGAGAACCGGTATTACTACCTGGTGGTCTCCTGCACCGACCTGGACAACCGGCCGGTGGAGGAGAGCTTCTACCTGGGAGGGAGCGCCCCCGACCGGTGGGGACCCTTTGATGCCTACGCCCTTGCCCCGGACGCTGGAGCGGTGGAGAACCCCTACTATGTGTCGTCGATGGAGATAGGCCGTGGGGAGACCGTCACCCTCTCCCTCTTCCGCAACGGTTCCCCTGCCCGCAACGAGGGGCGGATCCTGTGGACCAGCTACCAGGACCGGGTGACCCAGGTCCAGGTGACCGACCAGTCCACCGTCCAGATTGCCATGGACGACGCCCGCCTGCCCAACGCCTACCAGGCCGGCGCCTACTTTGACGGGAAGCACCTGTACCGGGTGCTGATGCCGGCGATCCAGCTGGAGGAGGATTCGGTGCGGGGGACGGTGACCGTCACCGCCGACCAGGAGACCTACTCCCCCGGGGAGGAGGCCGCCCTGGAGCTGCTGGCCACCGGCCCGGATGGAGCCCCCCTGGCCAACGCCTCCTATGTGATCAGCGTGGCCGACGAGGCAGTCTTTTCCCTGTCGCCCCAGGACTACGACGGGGCGGCGGATCTGTACACCCAGTTCTACTACGATGATCCGGTGATTCAGGTCAGCTATATCCAGTACGACGCCATGGAGGGCGGAAACAACCCGGATACCGCCGGCGGCATGGGCGGCGGCGGAGGCGGCCAGGGCTATACCCGGGAATTCTTCCCCGACACGGCCCTCTTTGCCACCGGCCGCACCGACCAGAACGGCCGGGCCACCGCCACCTTCACCCTCCCCGACAGCTTGACCAGCTGGCGGATCACCGCCGTGGCGGTGGACAGCCAGCAGCTGCTGGCCGCCTCGTCGGTGCAGAACGTCACCGCCTCCATCCCCTTCTTCCTGGATCCCCTCTATGCCACCCAGTATGTGGAGGGGGACGATGTCTCCTTCACCGCCCGGGTGTTCGGCCGGGAGGAGATTACGGGGACGGTGGAATATACCGCCGCCATCCAGGGCGGGGACACCGCCCAGACCCTTACCGCCTCCGGCGGGGCGAGCCAGATCTTCAACTTCGGCCCCCTGCCCCAGGGGGAGTATACGGTTACCCTGGACGCGTCCTGGGGCGAGTACCAGGACAGCATCGCCCTTTCCTTTGCCGTGGTGGAGAGCGCCCTCTCCCTGCCTGCCCAGCAGGTGCTGGATCTGAGCCAGGCGGTGGAGCTGGACGCCCTGCGGTATCCGGTGACCCTCACCTTCACCGATGCCCAGTATGCCACCTACAGCCAGGTGGCCTCCTACCTGGCCAATTCGGGGGGCGCCCGGGCCGATCAGCAGATCGCCGCCCAGTATGCCCGCCGGATTCTGGGGATGGAGGAAGGCCAGGGGGTGGACCTGTCCGATTTTGTCCAGTGGGACGGCAGCGTCACCTACTTCCCCAACCGGGACGACAACAACCTGCTGCTCACCGGCAAGGCGGCGGCCGCCGCCCCCCAGATGCTCACCACGGACAACACCGTCTCCTATCTGGACTCCTGGAAGAACAGCGGCCAGATTACCCAGGAGGAGGGGGCCGCCGCCTATATGGGTTTGGCCGCCTTGGGAGAGCCGGTGCTGGATGACCTGTACCAGCTGATCGACCTGCCCGACCTGGACGAGGAGGCTCGCCTGTACCTCACCGCCGCCCTGGGCTTTGCCGGGGACGACGCCAAGGCCCAGGAGGCCTACCAACAGTATGTGGCGCCGCTCCTCACCCGGGAGAACGGCCGGGCCTTCCTGGAGGACAGCCGGGGCCGGGCCGCCACCTTTGAGCGGACGGCCCGCGCCCTGATGGCCGCTTCGGCCTGCCGCCAGAAGGAGGACGCCGACCTGCTGGCCCGTTACCTGATGGAGAACCCCTCCGCCTATGCCACCGGCTCCCTGGAGCTCCTCACCTATCTGCGCCGGTTCCAGCCCACCCAGGACACCCAGGCCCGCTTCTCCTATCGGAACAGCGACGGCCAGCGGGTGACGGTGGATCTGGTCGAAACCCCCATCCACACCGCCCAGTTCACCAAGGAAGGGTTGGAGCAGGCCGGGTTCCAGGTTCGGTCCGGGCAGGTGCAGGCGGTGGCCACCTACGCCAGCGCCTCCCTGACCCAGGATACCCAGCTGCTGGAAGGGGTCACCATCGAGAAGACGGTGGAGAATTACGAGGGCGGGGAGATCCGCCCCGGCACCCTGCTGACGGTGACCCTGGACGTCCATTTTGATCCCGACGCCCCCTATGGCTACTACCAGATTTCCGACGCCATCCCCAGCGGGGCGCGGTTTGTGGGGGTCAACGACGAGATGACCGCCGACGTGGCCGCCCTGGGCGGCGAGGAGGGGCAGACCCTCTCCTTCACCCTGTGGCATGCCCAGCCCAGCGACCGGTACGACCTGGAGGAGATCCGTTACCAGCTGGAACGGCAGCTGGAGCGGAGCACCGCCTACGAAGGGGACATCATCCTGGACCGGTGCGGCCTTACCACCGACCAGGCGGTGGCCCTCCTGGCCCAGGACGAAGGGGTGACCGAAGAGGAGATCCGGGACCGGTACGGCCTCAATCCCACCGGCCCCGGCCTGCGGACCACCGCCGCCCAGACGGCCGATACCCTCTCCGGGCGGGTGGAACCCTCCACCGGCGGCGGTTCCCTGGACGAGGTTCCGGTGGAGGCGGATCCTTTGGCCGGCGCCCAGGGGGAGGGCAGCTTCTACGATTACCGGATCGTCTACCAGATGCGGGCGGCTACCTCCGGCAGCTATGTGGTGGAGAGCGCCTTCCTCATGGAGCCCTCCGCCGGCCTGGCGGCCGCCAGCTCCCGGTCGACCCTCCAGATCCAGCCCTAGCACAAGCGCCATTTCCTTTCCCTCTTTTTCCCTCGGGGTCTCTTTGCCGGTGCAAGGAGGCCCCGGGCTTTTTTGGCCTTTTGGCAGAGGCTGCCGTGGACAGGCTCTCCACCCTCCATAAAGCTATCGCGGGCGGGTGGGAATCGGTAGTTTTCCGGAAAGATACCTTTGGGCCGCCTTTGGCGGCCCCTCCCGTATGCGGGGCCGCTCCGCGCCCCGCGCCCCCAGGGTGACTCTTTCTATGGAGAAAGAGTCACCAGAAAGCCAGCCAAGGGGGCATCCCCCTTGGCA